>DAISJE010000393.1:0-4890 GCA_036821665.1 Bryobacteraceae bacterium
TGCTTCTGCTGCCCGCCTGGCTCGGCGCGTTCCGCCAGCGCTGGCGTCCGTCGCGTTTCGCTCAGCGCCTTGTATGGATTGTAGCGTTCTGCGCCGGACTTGCCTGGTTCGTAAAAATTCTGCCGGGATTCGTGCAGGACAATTATTTCTGGATTGCGCTACTTTTGCCGTTGCACGTGGCAACGGCATTCGCTGCTTCGCGAAGCTCATCGCATGCGAGAGGGAATAACCCTCGCGATTCGCGCTTCAATCGCGCATTTCAATAGCCGACAACAAAACTGGGGGAGAAGTTATGTTCACGAAGACGCTCCGGCGCAATCTGTGGGGATTCCTCCCGATTGCTCTGTCGTCGATATGCGGCCTGGCTTCGGCGCAAACACCTGCGGCATTGGCAACTCCCAATCTCGCGCTGTATACGAACGGCACTGTCTATACCTCAGCGCGCATGGACGACGGAGGTATAGTTTTCGCCGGGAGATTTTCCCAGGTCAAAGGCTTAGCGCGATCCAACATTGCGCGCTTGAAACCTGACGGAACACTGGATCTCAATTGGAATCCAGGTACTGACTATTCCGTCAAAGCGCTGGTCAATGACAACAAAGGTCACATATATGTCGGCGGCAATTTCCAAACCGTCGGGGGACTCTCGCTTTATCACATTGCAAGATTTTCCTCGATTGGCGCAGGGAACATTGATGCGGAATGGAATGCAAATCTGCCTTGCGTCAATGTTCATTCTCTTACTGCGAACAGCGCAGGCGACGTGTTCGTTGGAGGTTACAATTGCCAGACAAGCGCAGGGGCCACTGATATCGTCAAACTTTCCGGTGACACAGGCGCTCTGAACTCGACATGGTCCATTCTGGTCAATGGCGAAGTGACCGCCATTACCGTTGATGCCAACGACAACCTCTATCTCGGCGGTTTATTTGGCAAAGTTGGGGGCCAGACCAGAAGATATCTGGCAAAAGTATCTAGCTTGGATGGAGGGCAACTAGATCCGACTTGGAACCCGGCACCCGCAAACACCGAAGGAACTGTTCGGATCTACAGTCTCTCATTGGACAGTCAGGGCAACCTGATCGTTGGCGGTAGCTTCACTTCGATTGGCGGCCAAAATCGCAACAATATAGCCCGCGTCTCCACGACAGGGATCGGTAACGCGGACCCCATTTGGAATCCCTCGTCGGACGGCAAAGTAAATGCCGTCGCTGTCGACGGTAGCGGCCACATTTACGCGGGGGGAACATTCACGTCCATCGGCGGCCAGTCCGGCGCCGCACTAGCCCGGTTGTCCGCGACCGGTACGGGTTCGGCCGATACTAGTTGGCCGGCCGCCGGCAAAAATATCAGCGGAAATATGATCAATTCCCTTACGGTAAACGGTAACGGAGACGTTTACGTAGGCGGCTTTTTTTCCATGCTTGGTGGGCAAGAACGCCACTCCTTTGCCGCGATCCGTGCGAGCGGCAACTTCGGTCCGTCCACAGACGTAACTGCACCCGGAGGCGTGGTGAATGCCATCACGCGCCAACCCGATGGCGGGCTCATCGTCGCCGGATACTTTTCCGGGAGCGGCAGCTTTGTACGTAGCAACGTCTTGCGCTTGCAACGTGACGGATCGATCGATCCGAACTGGTCGGCCTCGACCGATGCGCCGAACTATATGGGCGTGGAAGCCGTTGCAGTGGCGACCGACGGATCGATTTACCTCGGCGGCGAATTCAGCCATGTCAATGGCAAAGCCCAGTCCGGTATTGCGAAGCTCAGCAGCACTGGCGCGCTCGATCCTGCCTGGAACTCACCGTCCGACGCAACCAACATTTCTTATTACGGAGTCAGGGCTCTCGGCCTGGCGAACGACGGCAGCGTGTACGTGGGCGGAGACTTTTCCACCATCGGCGCAGTGTCACGCAACTACTTGGCAAAAATATCAAGCGGGGGACTCGTCGATCCGATTTGGAATCCCATTGGCGACGCAACCGGGAATCCGGATTTGCCGGACGGCGTCACTGCGATTGCCGTCGACACGGACGGAACGATCTACATAGCGTCAGACGCATTCGGTTTAGGCTCATCGGCTCAGCGCATCTTTAAAGTTTCAGGGCAAGGCAATGGCGCCATAGACCCCACTTGGGCGCCCACTGCCAATATCCCGTACGCCATCGAAATGCCGTATGCGCTTTTGCTGGACGGAAAGGGCAATCTGTACGCGGGAGGCATCGGCCTTGCAAAGCTGTCTACGAAGAACGGAGCTACCGATTTGGCTTGGCGACCGCGTCCGTTCGGCAACATTCTCCCCACGATTCTTTCATCGCTGCAGCCTCCGCCTCGCATATATGCACTGGCACTCGATGGAAATGGGAGCTTGTACGCAGGCGGAGCCTTCTCCGACATTTTTCAAACGGCTCTCGACAGCAACAACAACGAATCTGTTCTCGATCAGCGCTCGCGTCCTTTTTTAGCAAAATTATCGGCTGACGGTGCAGCGCAGATCGATCCGGCTTGGAATCCGAACCCCGACAATGCTGTTTATGCACTTGCGACCGATCCCAGCGGTCTTCTCTACGCCGGCGGCAGTTTTTCACAGATAGGCACTCAGCCGCGAGGCGGATTTGCAACACTGCCGCAAGGGCGTTCGGCAAATCCGATCGTTCCTGACAATTTAGATCAATTCGGCTGGACGGGTGCCTGGTACAACCCGGCAACGAGTGGGCAGGGCATACTGCTCCAGATCATCCCCAGCACAGATCCGATGAAATCCGGCACGTTCTTCGGTGCCTGGTTCACCTACGACCTTTATGGCGAAGGCGGCGGCCAGCGTTGGTACACTTTTCAAGGCCCTGTCGACGGCACTAGCAAGACGGTCACACCGGCGATCTACGCAACCAGCTACTTCTCGCAATTGCAGAGGTTTATCCCTAATTATGCTGGGAATGCAATCTTTACTTTCGAAGATTGCATGCATGCCAGCGTGGCATATGCTTTGGTCGACCCGCCGGTTTACTCGAGTGGAGGGGCTCTCGGCTCTTTTCCTCTGGTACGCCTTGGTGCCAACAATTCCTGCACGCCCAATGGCGATGCAGCTTACGGCGGCGACTATTCCCTTTCGGGAATGTGGTACGACCCGACGTACCAATACAGCGGAATGGTGTTCCTCGTTGATCCGATCAGCAGGACCTTTTTCGCCAGTTGGTTCCTCAATTCCTACTCTGCACCAGTGAACACGCCCGACGGCACGCTTGGCTCGAAGGCATGGTACACATTGCAGTCCACTTACCTTGCGGGCACCACGTCGATGGAGAACATACCGATTTATTCGACCCAGGGCGGGGCGCTCGACTATCCATCGCCTATCACCAATTCCGTGGTCGGCACGGCGAATCTCGTGTTCAACAACTGCAACAGTGTCACGTTAACCTACACTTTCACCGGTGGCTCGAATTCAGGCACCAAAGGAACGCTGAACTTGACTCGAGGAGTGGGGAAACCCGTGAGCTGCAATCCTTGAGCACCGAACGCCGGAGGTTTGTGGCTGCAATCGCACTTCAGGCATGATGTGTCTGCTTCGACGCTGCAAGGAGTCAACGCATCTCCGACACGCGTTCGCACAACTCCGGAGCAGCGCAAGCCCTCACGATTCAATCCCCCGACACACAAGGAGTTTTTTGTGATTTCAATTCGCATGTATGCAACCGTTGCCGCCGCCATTTTCGCCGGCATGCTGTCGCCGAATGTCCACGCCACCGGAACTCTCGCGCGAGCCTATCTTTCCACTTCCGGTAAAGACACCAATCCCTGCACTTTAACCGCCCCCTGTCGACTGCTGCCGGCCGCGCTCGCCGCAACGCAGGATAGCGGCGAAGTGTGGATTCTCGACTCAGGTAATTTCAACGCCAGCAAAGTGAGCGTGAGTCAGTCAGTAACGATTCTTGCGGTTCCGGGCGCGATCGGCAGCCTATACACGAGCAACGACAACGCTCTCGAGATTTCCGGCACGGTCAGCGTGACCCTGCGCAACATCGCTTTCCGCAAAGCCGGCGGAGATCTCGGCGCGGGCGTGTATGTCGGTTCGGGCACCGTGCAATTGCTGGTGGAGAACTCCGACTTCACCGGCATCAGCGGCGGTGGAATCGTATGGCAGCCCGGAGCCAGCGGCCAGATCGGCGTTCATCATTCGACGTTCCGTAACAACGGTACCGGAATTACGCTGTCCGGCGCCGGCGCAAACGCGGTGATCGATCATTGCAACATTGTTGGTCTGCGCAGCCCGACCGCCACCGGGACGGCGGTTTCGACCTTCGCTTCCAACGTGGTGATCAGTCATAGTTCGATCACGCACTCGTACTACGGCATTATCGCCAATGGCGGCGCGAACATCACCCTCGAAGACAACATCATCGCGGACAATACAGTCGGCGTGGAATTCTTCGACCCCACCGAGGGCAGTGTAACGTCAAACGGCAACAATACCTTTCAGATCAACGGCACGAATGTGGATGGCGGAATGCTGACGTCCGGCACACGAATGTAACAAATGCAATACTGTGAGTCGCCGGCAAAACTTGCGGCGGCTCACTTCCCGCACCTGCAGGTCGGATCTGCGGCCCAGCACCCCGGCGATTGCAGCTGTCATCGCACCTCCGGCATCATGCGCGCATTGACGCCATGGCGATAGAATGATGGACATGCCGGTCCAACCCACTCCAGCCAATGCTTCCGCAACCACATCTCCGGCGTCCGCGCCGATGCTGGTGAACTGTGTCGCTTACGGCAAAGACGGCCGCAAGCTCGCCGACGTGGCGTTGGATGACATCAGCAACGTATTGCAGTACCCCGACCAGTTCATCTGGGTCGGGCTGCACGAGCCGGACGAGGCGTTGCTCGGCA
>DAISJE010000394.1:0-3316 GCA_036821665.1 Bryobacteraceae bacterium
ATTGAAAACATGGAGCGGGAGACGGGGATCGAACCCGCGACGTCCAGCTTGGGAAAACGATCCTCGATTGTAAATAAAGGACTATGGCGTTCATGGAGATCAACCCAGTGCATAGAGATCCATGGAGTTTCCTCAGGTTTAATCAAAACCCGGCTTAACGCATTAATCGCATTCCTGAAGCTGGGTATGCTTTGGCTCCCGAAAATCAGCAAGGAATCACTTCCAAATTACTCGCCTAACGCGCGCTGAACCCGGTTCGGCGCTGGCGCGAGGTGAGGATTGCAAAACGCGAATGCCCGACGTGTATTCGGGAGCCATAACAGTGGGACCAGCGGCCTGCAGTTGGCCGGTGCCACCTTAAAACGAATGCGGCCAGAGCTGGTCGTTTCAAAACAGAAACTACAGCAAGCCGAAGACAGTTGCATGGTGCGCTTGAAACGTGAGGAAGGAAAGCAGAACGTGGGATTCAGTTCGAGACCTTTTGTCCTATGTGGGCTGCCGGTGCGTAAGCCGCCGGCCGGCGAAATGCTTTACGAACGCCGGAACGGTGATTTTGTCCTACAAATCACGGGGCATCCGAACTACGGGCTGCCATTTGGGCAGGATCGTATGGTTCCGATTTACCTGGCTACGCTTGCGGTGCGCCAGCAGAGCCAAACGATTCGCTTCCGCACGGCTGCGGAGATGTTGGAAACCTTCGGAATGCACAAGGGCGGCAAGGAGTACCGGCGATTGGTCGCCGCCTTCGAGCGAGTCTTCGGAGCAACAATCTTTTTCGGAACTGACACGCTCAGAGGTACAGCCAAGGTGGTCCAAAGGTCGCGATTCAGTTTCTTCCGCGAAGCGCAGATCTGGTACAGCCGCGTTCCTGAGCAGTATCCAGTTTCCGACCAGTTCGAGAATGTGATTGTGCTAAGTGACGAGTTCTACCGGGAGATCGTGGCGCATCCAATACCGGCAGATCTGGAAGCGGTCAAAGTGCTTGGAGGCGCTCCGGCTGCCTTAGATCTATTCATGTGGCTTTCCTATCGCTGCTTTGTGGCAAAAGGAAAAGAGATGATTCCGCTGTTTGGGCCATGCGGTCTGGCCAACCAGATCGGATCGATTGAATACGCGCGGCCACGCCGGTTTCGAGAGAAGCTCGACGGCTGGTTGGAAGAGATCCGCGTGCTTTGGCCGGAGTGCCCGGCGAAGATTAGCAAAGACGGCACAGGTTTAGAAGTGAATCGAGCGACCGCCGTGCTCGTTGAACAGAAGGCGGGTTGAGATGGAGATTTGCAATTGACACCCACTGGCAACAAGTCAAAGCAGATAACAAAACGACAACTACTGCCGGATAGCTATCCGGCTTTCCTGCTGGAACTGAAGCAGCGCATCCGGGAATCGCAACTACAGGCATCGCTCTCGGTCAATCGCGAGCTGGTTCTGCTGTATTGGCGGATGGGACGGGACATCCTGGTTCGGCAAGAGCGAGAAAACTGGGGTGCCAAAGTTATTGACCGCTTGGCGGCCGATCTCAAGAAAGCATTCCCGGAGATGAAAGGCTTCTCGCCCAGAAATCTCAAGTACATGCGCGCTTTCGCGGAGGCTTGGCCGGATGAGGAATTTGTGCAGCAGGTTGCTGCACAAATTCCTTGGTTCCACAATTGCGTGCTCCTGGACAAATTGTCGCGCCAGCAAGACCGTACCTGGTATGCCAAAGCGGCCATCCAACATGGCTGGAGCCGCAACGTACTGGTGCATCAGATAGAGACCGCATTGCACAAACGCGCTGGGACAGCGGTAACCAACTTTGAGAAAACGCTTCCGCCCCCACAGTCGGATCTCGCTCAGCAGATCACAAAAGACCCATACACATTCGACTTCCTCATGTTGGCTGAGGACGCTCACGAGCGAGAACTGGAGCAAGGTTTATTGGCACATTTACGGGAATTCCTGTTGGAGTTGGGCATCGGCTTTGCCTTCGTTGCCAGTCAGTATCGGCTCGACGTGGGCGGCAACGATTTCTTTATTGATCTGCTTTTCTATCATCTAAAGCTTCGATGTTTTGTGGTCATCGATTTGAAGGCGAAAGCGTTCGAACCTGAGTTTGTGGGCAAAATGAATTTCTATCTTGCCGCCGTTGATGACCTGTTACGCCACCCAGAAGATCGGCCGAGCATTGGCCTGATCATCTGCAAGACGAAGGATCAAGTCGTGGCGGAATACGCTCTCAGAAATACGACGACGCCCATCGGCATTTCCGAATACAAATTATCGGAATCGCTACCAGCCGATTTGAAGGGAAGTTTGCCTACGATTGAGGAGCTCGAAAACGAACTCGGGAAGAAGGCTAAATGAACGCCGAAAGAAGCGGTATACCGAGCGAACTGGGCACCTCACGCAAACAAGGCGACGATGCGAGGCGACCCGTTTGGCTTGAGGCGACTGAGTCGTTCTACAGGAAGCTCAACCGCATTGCCAAAGAGTGTGATCTGTCGCGCTATGAAGCCCTTAGTCGAGGCCTCGACGCTTTGCGGCGCGAGATAGAGTTGCGTAATTCACCATTGAATCGGAATATTAAAAGTCCGGCTCAATCGGAGGTCTTCCGTAGAACCATGGGGCAGGTCTCACGCAACTATTGGGCGACGGTGAGCATGGAGGAGAAACGAGAACGAGCGCGGAAGAGCGCTCGGGCACGCTGGGGCCAGCATTAGGGACTTGCAAACGCGAACGTCGTGATAAACCCCGCTCGCGCCGGACCGACGAAAATATTCACCAGCATAAGCTCTGGAGCGACATGCCGGCCCGGAGTGAAACTCGGTTCATCGGCCGATGCTCCTCTTCGACCTGGGCGACTTAGTTGACACGCGACGTTTTTTTTCCTGTTCGTTTAGCTCAGCTCTTTCTACAAACTGGTGTAAATGGTCGACCGTCGGCCAACTCGCCGTCTTATCAACGAGCCGAACATATTGTTGCAGCTTTGGCATCCTATAAACGACTTGGTAAGGATACAACCGTTTAACCGTATCTGCGTCGGAATCATGGAAGTACTTTGATCGATTCGTTAAGAATTTCGAGATCTCCGTGATGGCTCGATCATATCCCCCGCGTCGGTCCACATTATCGCGCCGCATAAAGAAGCCGATGCGCTCATCCAACTTTGCCTCGGTCTTCATTGCAAATTGCATTGCAACGTCAATATCGCCGACGGTCTTCTCTCGGCGTAAGAAGCTGCCGTAAACCAACACTTCCTGGAAAAAGAATGCAAACTTACGATTCGCGTTTGCCAGCGGGATTCGTTCCTCGAAGCTTGAGAAAAGCTGATCGGCCCGTT
>DAISJE010000394.1:3416-4874 GCA_036821665.1 Bryobacteraceae bacterium
CGCTACTTCAAACGCCGTCGGCACACCCGGCGGCGGCGAAAGGGGTTGAAATTCGGATAACCGTTCACCGCTGACGTACCTAAATACTTCCACTGGTGACGTGAACTCAAAACCGAATGATTCAGTCATGGCGGCCAGAAACTTCGCTCGCTTGTCAAATGTCTCGTGCTCGAGTGCGTGCATCAGATCGCCGTCGCACGTGAACTTTCTGCCGTACGCTTTTTCCGCAAATTCTAAATATGCGGACGGAAGCTTGGCGATCACGATCTTGGTTTTGGTCTCTCGAATGCTTGGCATTTGGTTACACTTTTATTCCGATGTATGCCCGCGCGAAGAAATTGGCAATTCCAGACAACGGCTGAGCGCGAACTTCCGTCAGGCCAGCCGCTTTCATCCAATCGGAAATGATCTCCGCAGTATACGGTTTGTAGCGGTACTTTTGGCGGAAGTAGTGATCGGGCGCGCCGCGGCGGGTCGCGATAAACGCCAGCGGCCGCCATTGGTGCAGCACTCGCGCCATCTCACGGATCGCGTCCAGGGGTTGTGCAACGTGTTCGAGTACCAGCCCGCTCATCACTAGGTCCATTTGCTCATTCCGGTACGGAAGGCGGCAGATATCGCTGAAAGCTAATCGGGCCGGCACGCCTTTTACCTTGAACTTTGCCGCTGACATGGCCAGGAGGTTCGAAGAAAGATCGACACCATTCAGTTCCATCTGCCAATCGGCAATATGCAAGAGCGCTTCACTCAGCAGACCGGCACCGATTCCACTGTCCAGCACTTGCACCGGACGACCCAACACGCCCTCGCACTCCAATGTTCGTAGCAAGCGGATGTACGAACGATAATAGACAGCGCGGTATAGCCACGAGTCCCAGTACCCAGCGTTTTGATCGTAAACCTCTGCCAATGTCGTCATAGGATTACGCCGTCATGGTGTAGGTAGACGGTCAATCTCCAGGTTATCGTCCGGTGTATTGGCTCTCGCCTCCGGTTGCGGTGTACTTCCGCAGCGGTTGGCGTGCCTATTAAAAGTTTCCTCTCTGACTTGACTCCGTACCTAGGTACTGGGTTTAGACTCGCTTTAGAGGACGACAGGCGCTATGCAGAGACTAACGATCGGCCGCTTGGCCGAGTTGGGCGGAGTGAATCTTGAAACCGTCCGCTACTATGAGCGCCGGGGCCTGCTGCCCAAACCGCCGCGAACGCACGCGGGCTATCGCCAATTTCCCCCAGATACAGCGCTGCGGCTGCGCTTCATCAAGCGGGCGCAAGAGCTAGGTTTTTCACTCGATGAGATACGGGACCTCCTGGAACTGCGGGTTGAGCGGCGAAACTGCGCCGATGTACGCGCCCGCGCCCAAGCCAAGATTGCCGACATTGAAAAGAAGATGAAAGCATTAGCGGCGATGAAAAGCACGCTGCGGGACTTGGTCAACCGGTGTGAGCAAGGCGATT
>DAISJE010000395.1:0-4874 GCA_036821665.1 Bryobacteraceae bacterium
GAATTCGACTTGCTTCTGTCACTCGCCAGATCCGCAGGCCGTGTGAAGACGCGCGAGCAGCTTCTGCTCGAAGTCGCAGATCGCAACTTCGATGTCTTCGACCGTTCCATCGATGTTCATATTTCGTCGATTCGGAAGAAGCTCGGAGACGATCCCAAATCGCCCCGTTTTATCGTTACCATCCGCAGCGCCGGCTACATGATGTGCAAACCGGGGGCAGATCTGCCGTGAACTTTCGTACCTCACTTTCCGCACGGATTCTGCTCACCGCGCTTTTGAACATTATTTTGCTGATAGCGGTGTTCCTGGTGTTCGCCCGAGTTCAGTACAGGCTGGATCTCAGTTCGTTTTTGTTCGCGCCCGCGCGCGACAAGATTCTCTCTACATCGCGGCTCATTGCTTTGCAACTGCCGAACACACCCAAGAGCGGCTGGGACCAGTTACTGAAACAGCATTCGTCCGGTTACCCCGCGCAGCTTTACTTGTTTGACGAATCGGGCGAACAGCTTGCAGGGCCACCCCTTACTCTTCCGCCCAAAATTGCCCAAGATCTGCCGAGAGATCCGTTCGCACATGAACGCGGACTCAAGCCACCCCCCAAGCCGCCTAACGAAAGACCCTTGCTCCTCATTAAGAGCGACACGCCCGCAGCGTATTGGATTAATGCGCGAATTCCGGTGTGGACCGCGGGGGAAAGACATCCCGCGCACGGCGTCCTCGTGTGGAAATTCGATTCCTTATGGCTCAATCCATTCTTTTTTGATTACCGGGCATGGTTCACGGTGGTTCTCGCGATCGTTGTCGTCTCGCTCATCTGCTGGGTGCCACTCATTCGCGGCCTCACGCGTTCGATTTCGCAGTTAACCCGCGCGACCGGACGGATCGCGGAAGGACACTTTGAAATCGGGCTGCCTACGAAGCGCCATGACGAACTGGGCCGGCTCAGCGCCTCCATCAACAGTATGGCGGCGCGGCTCTCTGGTTTTGTGCACGGACAGCGCCGCTTTTTGAGCGACGTCGCGCACGAGCTCTGTTCACCCATTGCCCGTATTCAGACCGCGCTCGGAATTTTGGAGCAACGTGCAACCGATACGCAGCGGGGATACGTGGCCGATCTGCAGGAAGAAGTGGAACACATGTCGGCTCTAATAAATGAGCTTCTGCTGTTCTCGAAAGCGCAGATCGGCGGCCCCGGCAAGGAATTGAAACCGGTGAATGTCGCCGAAACGGTGCGCCGCGTTGTCGAACGCGAGGCTTCCGACGGCGCCCATATCGAAGTTCATGTTAGCGACGAACTGGAAGCCACCGCCAATCCGGATTATCTATTTCGATCGCTGGCCAATTTGGTGCGCAATGCGATTCGTTATGCCGGGAATGCCGGACCAATCGTCATCTCAGGCAGGAACGGCGGCGGTGAAGTCGCGATTACGGTTGCCGACAGCGGACCCGGCCTGCCCGAAGCGGAACTCGATCAGGTTTTTAAGCCGTTTTACCGCCCCGAATTTGCTCGCCAACGTGAAACGGGCGGTGTCGGTCTGGGTCTTGCGATTGTCCGAAGCTGCATCGAAGCATGCGGCGGGACGGTGCGCTGCCGCAACCGGATGCCGACGGGTCTGGAAGTAGAGATTCAGCTTCCGGCGCCGCCAGCTCAGCGCTTGGCGTAAATTTCGGCGGAATGCGCTGGGAGACGGACGGCGCCGGTTCCTCCATGTACCATAAGATCGCCTGCAACGCCGAGTTGGCTTTTGAAAACGCCGTCGGAGCCAAATGGAATCGTCATCTCGGCAGGTTCCCCACCATTATTGATCGCGACGATTACAGTTCCGGTCGCACTCTCGCGTGCGAAGGCCCATGTCTTTTCCGTCACTGCAAGATCGACGAGTTTGCCCCGCTGCAGCGGTTCGAGTTTCGCGTGCAAAGCCGCTAGTTTCTGGACATGCCGGAAGACCGAATTCTCCTGCGCGGTTCGCCCCGAGGCTTTGAAGGCGCTTCGCGGATCGTCTTTCCATCCGCCCGGAAAATCGCGGCGATTATCGGGGTCATTCGCGCCCGGCATCGCAATCTCATCGCCGTAATAAATGCAAGGCGTCCCGCGCACGGTCATTAAGAAGGTAAATGCCAGTTTCAGGCGATCGATAGTAGCATCCGGCTCGTGCATAAAGCGCGGCACATCATGATTTCCGAGAAACGTCACGAGCGTGCTTGCGTCGGGATATAAACGATCCTTTGCTAGCGTTTTCGAAAGAGTTTCGAGCGAGCTTCCTTTGGCAAACACATCACGAATATCGAAGAAGGTCGGGAAATCGAAGACCGAATCGATGCCGCTGTCGATGCCGTCGGCTCGTTTGACGCCGCCCTGAAAGAACGACGGAACAGCCGGGTCGGGATCGAATACTTCGCCCACGGCGCGAAGCTGCGGATATTGTTTCTTCAGCGCGGCAGACCAATCGTGCCAGAAGCTGCGCGGAACATATGGCAATGTGTCCTGGCGGATCCCATCGAATCCGGCTTCGCCTACCCACCACAACGCATTCTGAATCTCATACTGCGCGACATCCGGATCTTCCTGATTCATATCCGGAAGTTTATTCACAAACCAGCCGTCCAGCACACTATGCTTCAGCGTGGCTGAGGCGTGCGGATCGGGAAGCGTCCAAATCTGCCACGTTTCGTTGATGTGATGCGCAGCCGTTCCATGAAACCAGGTCGGCTTTGGTGGATCCTTCACCCAGGGGTGATCGGGTCCTACATGATTCGCCACCTGGTCCTGAATGACTTTCAGCCCCATCCGGTGCGCATCATCCACCAGCGTGCGCAGAAGACTCAGTGTTCCGAAGTGTTCTTCTACCGCGTAGTAATCGGTCGCGCCATAGCCGTGGTAGTCGGCAATCGGTTGCCCGTTCACGGACTGTTGCACATTCGGCTTGTTTGTATTGTCGTAGACCGGCGTGATCCAGATCGCCGTGACACCCAGCGACTTCAAGTAAGAAAGATGATCGATGATGCCCTGTAAATCGCCGCCATGATAATACCGATCCTTTTTGCGATCAAAAAGCCCGTGTGAGATCGCCGGATCGTCGTTGGACGGGTCACCATCGGCAAAGCGATCCACCATAATCAGGTAAATCACATCATCGGGAGAGAAGCCCTGAAAACGTCCGCCCGGAGCCAATGGCGCGTCCAAGCGAAAAGGGGCCGAGGTAACTCCATCCTTGGTTCGGATCTGCAGCGGATAATCACCGGGAGCGGTGCCATTCGGAATATCGAGATCGACAAACACGTACGTCCCCGCATCATTCACCCGGACTCTACTGGCGGTCAGCCCCTGTGCCGGCGTGACCTCTGCACCTCGTAGGCCGCTGCCATGAATCAAGAGGCGAACGGGATTGAGTGAGTGGTTCGTCCACCAGTTCGGAGGCTCGACTTTGGTGACAATGGGCGCCGGGAAACATAGAGCGGCGCTGAGTGTGAGTAACGGAAGGGAGAATCGAAGCTTTGTCACTTTCGCGTCATCCGCATCTCAAAGATCATCCGCTCCTGTCCTTTGTCATCGATCAAGAAATGTCGATAGAGGAGGACGCGGCCGCCTTCCTCCAGGTGAGCGCGCGCGACGGTCTTACGTCCGGGATGCTCCGTGTCCAGCGGCGTGGCCCACAAGACAATGTTTTTGCCATCGAACGTCCCATCGCTCTGGCGAATTGACATCGTCGTCTGCCGTGAGTCATACCAGACGGTTGTAAATCGATTACTTCTGGAATCAAACCCGGAGATTCCGCTGCCGGTGCTCTTCGTTCCGTCTGAATTGAAAAAGGTGAAATCGGACTGCAGAAATTTGCCGTCCTGAACCATGTACTGCTTACAAGCGCCCTTCGAGACGACCGGCTTCCCATTCCTCGGGAAGAAGGTTTTGACGACGTCCCAGTCGCCGGCAAATTGCGCCAGCAGCTTTTGACCAACGCCCGGCGCGTTCGGCGGCTCATACTGCTTCTGGGTTTGCTGCGCGAGCGCTGCCGCACCAATGAACAACGCTGCAGTAATCCATTTCTTCATGGCCCTCCGATGATATGCGAACCAGTTCGAAGGCCCACGTTGCAATTGTGGCGCGCGCCGGCGCTGAGCGATGAGAACGCAATTGAAGGCATTTCAGACGTCAACGGTAGGCAGCCGCTTGAATACGGTACAGCTCGGCGTATGGGCCGCCCTTTGCCATCAACTCATCGTGGCTGCCGGTTTCTGCAACCCGGGCGCCATCCAGAACGACAATCAGATCGGCCATGCGTACTGTCGAGAAGCGGTGCGAAACCAGAATCGTGATGCGGCCACTGCCGTTCTTTTCGCCACGCGCCGCGGCAGCGTAGCGTTCGAACAGCGCATGTTCGGTCTCGGCGTCAAGCGCGGCCGTGGGCTCGTCCAGAACCAGCAGCAGCGGCTCATCCCGCATGAATCCGCGCGCCACCGCCAGCTTCTGCCATTGCCCGAACGATAGGTCCACACCATCCG
Source organism: Bryobacteraceae bacterium (assembly GCA_036821665.1). Classification (GTDB taxonomy): domain Bacteria; phylum Acidobacteriota; class Terriglobia; order Bryobacterales; family Bryobacteraceae; genus Bog-105. Next base: position 4,501 of record DAISJE010000395.1, read on the forward strand.
GCCAGGTCGGTCCCAACTGCGTATCCAAACCGGATTTCAGGCGGCTGACAAGATCTCCGGCCCCCGCGCGCTCGACAGCGAAGATCACTGCCGGCTTATCGTCGACCCGCGGCACGTCACCTAGCCCAACCGTCTGTCTCGCATGAAACTCGAAGCGAAAGAAATCCTGGAATGCGCCGGCCAGGCGCTCACGCCATTCTCGCGAAGGTATGCGGGAAAGAGGCGTTTCGTCGACCAAAATGGAACCCGCTATTGGTTCATACATTTTCGCGAGCAGTTTCACGAGCGTTGTCTTGCCTGCGCCGTTTTCCCCAACAATCGCGATGACTGCTCCAGCCGGTAATGTGAGCGAAACATCCTCTAATACAAGCCGC
>DAISJE010000396.1:0-4857 GCA_036821665.1 Bryobacteraceae bacterium
TACGACCCGTTCTACGCGAGCCAGGACAATCACGCCCGCACATATCACGCATGGCTCCAGCGTCACATACAACGTGCTATTCGGTAGACGATAATTCCCTGCGTTCCCACAAGCCTGTCGCAAAGCGTCCATTTCGGCGTGCGCTGATGGATCTCCAGAGGAAATGGGGCGATTCCAGCCCTCGCCCAGGAGCGCGCCGTCTCGGACAACCACAGCCCCCACGGGAACTTCGCCCGCCCTCTCGGCCATTCGGGCCAGATCGAGCGCTCGCCGCATGAACCGCTCATCCGGTTCCGACCACGTGTGTATCAATTTCGCGTGAACCTCGAAGCGGTATGATTCGTATCCACATTCAGACTGTACAATCCGGGAATGTGAGATTACCGTTCCGGTATCGCACGAACTACCAGATAAATAACGTACCCTAATCTAAAGGGAGGGGACAGTTGTTTCGGTACTTTTCATTGGCCTTTAAAAACACGCTGCGCAATAAACGGCGGAGCGCACTTACGATCTCAAGCATCGCTGTTTCACTCTGCCTGCTCGGTGTATTGGTTGCCATGTATCATGCCCTCTTCTTTGCGCAGCAAACGCCGGGCCAGGCACTTCGTTTGGTGGTGAGGCATCGCGTGTCTCTCGCCCAGCCTCTTCCGGTTGCTTACGAAGCAAAAATCCGCCAGGTACCGGGTGTCCAGGAAGTTTCGGTCTGGAACTGGTTTGGCGGTACTTATAAGGACAACCGCGATCCAAAAAATTTCTTCGCGCGGCTGGGGGTCGAGCCCAAAGCCTTCATGAAAATCCGCACCCAAATGGAAATGCCGGAGGATCAAAGACAAGCATTCATCCAAGATCGAACCGGCTGTGTCGTTTCGCGCGACCTGGCGCAGAAACTCGGTTTTAAACTGGGCGACCGGATTACACTGCAAGGCGACATCTACCCGGTTAACCTCGAATTGAAAGTCGTAGGGATTTTTGACGACCCCGATGCCTTGGATACCCTCTTCTTCAATTACGACTATTTACGCGATGCGCTTCCTATCGGACGGCGCAATTTCATAAGTGTAGTTGCTGTGCTTGCCGACAGCCCGGACGACGTGCCACGTATTGCCCAAAACATCGACAACATGTTCAAGGATTCGTCTTATCCGACCAAGAGCGAATCCGAACAACAGTTTGCATTGAGTTTTGTTTCTTTTCTCGGCAACATCAAGCTATTTCTGCTGAGTATTTGCGCGGCGGTCACGTTTACAATCCTGCTGGTCTCCGGTAACACCATGGCGATGTCTGTTCGCGAACGGATCAAGGAAGTTGGCGTACTGAAGACCTTGGGCTTCAATAACGACACAATTTTGGGAATCATTATCGGAGAAGCGGTCAGCATAGCTCTTATAGGAGGAGTGCTGGGATTGTTATTCGCGGCTGTACTAACAGTCGGGGTTGGCAAAGCCGCCGCAACGTTCATGCCGCAACTGCACAATCTTTCGATTCAGCCTGTAACGGCTTTAATCTGCCTTGGCGTGGCGGTTTTTATCGGCGTGATCAGCTCGTTCATACCGGCATGGAATGCCGCCAGAACAAATATTCTCGACTCCCTCCGTTACAGCGGATAAGCACATACCATGGCGATACCTGTTTCCTATAACATCCGCAACCTGATCGTCCGTAAGACCACGACCATCATGACGGCCGCCGGCATTGCTATGACCGTTGCAGTACTGCTGGCCGTTCTGGGTCTTGTTTCCGGACTTCAATCCGCGTTCGCTAACACCGGCGATCCGTTACATGTACTCGTCATGCGCAAAGGCGGAAACGCGGAGCTCACCAGCCTGGTCACGCAGCAGCAATTTCAAACCATAAAAGTCTTTCCCGGCATTGCCGCTGGACCGGATGGGCAGCCAATGGCTTCGTTGGAAGTAGTTTCTGTCATCAACTTGCCAAGCGTCGATAATCCGGAAGGCTCGAATGTAACACTCCGCGGCCTCTCGATGCGAGGCGTTCAAATGCGTCATTTGAAGCTGCTCGCGGGCCGCTGGTTTCACCCCGGGGAACGCGAGGTCACGATCGGTAAAGGAATCGCAAAGCGATACCCGAACGCGCAACTCGGAAAGCAATTGCGCTTTGGAAAAGGTTTGTGGACGATTGTGGGCGTTATGGATGGCGGCGATAGTGCTGTAAATAGTGAAATCTTCGCCGACGGACCCGAGGTCGCATCGGATTTCAACCGGCCCGATACATATAGTTCCGCTCTTTTGCAGGCAACGGACGAGGTTACGGCTGCGGCACTAAAACAAGCGCTCGAAAGCGATCGCCGCCTGAACGTTACCGTCATGAGCGAGAAAGATTATTATGCGGAACAAACCGTATCGGCGAGGCCCATCCAGTTTCTGGGATTCTTTGTTTGCGTCATTATGGCGGTCGGCAGTTGTTTCGCTGCCATGAATACGATGTACGCGGCTGTGGCGCGGCGCGCCAAGGAAGTGGGCACGCTGCGGATTCTGGGCTTTACGCGTGGAAGCATTCTTCTGAGTTTCTTCGTCGAATCGCTGCTTTTATCGCTGGTTGGCGGCATTCTAGCCTGTATCGTTGTGTTGCCGCTAAATAACGTCACAACCGGGCTTGGCAACTTCATCACGTTTAGCGAGACCAGCTTTAATTTCCGCATCGGCCCTGAGGTCATGCTCATCGGCATCGTGTTCTCGCTCTTCATGGGCGCAGTCGGCGGCTTGTTGCCGGCCCGCCAGGCAGCCAGAAAGGAGATCTTGACCGCGCTACGAGAAATCTGAGCCGGAAGCGTAAGCGCCCTTGTCCGTGGTTTTATCAAAATGGAAACCGAACTAAAAAGCCTTCGCATCGATCGATCTTCGCGCCGGGAACGTGAACCGAAATCGATTGGCAAGCTGATCGTGCTGGCTGCTGTTATCGCTCTTGCGGCCATTGGGTCCGTACTTGCCTGGAGCAAGCTGAATGCCGCAACTCCTGTCCAAGTCGTTCAGGTCCAATCTCCGATGACGGCATCCTCGGCCGGAGACCAGGTGATCCTCACCGCGACCGGCTACATTATCGCAGCGCACAAGATTGAGGTTGCCTCGAAAGTAAACGGTCGAGTCGCTTGGATCGGTGTCGATAAAGGCGACAAAGTGAAGGTTGGTCAGGTGCTCGTCCGCTTGGAAGATGACGAATATCGCGCGCAGGTCTTGCAGCAGCAAGGGCAACTTGCAAACTTGCAAGCGAAATTACAAGAGGACCTGAATGGCTCGCGGCCGCAGGAGATCGCTAAAGCGCGTGCCGATGTGAATCAGGCAAGAGCAGATTTAGCGGATTCCAAGGCTTCTTTCGACCGCACACAACAATTAGTGAAGGACGGGGTTCTCGCCAAGCAGTCGCTCGACGATGCACAAGCCAAGTACGACGGCGATGTGGCGAAGGTCGCGAGCCTGCAGCATACGTTGGATCTCGCCGTGCTCGGCCCGCGTAAAGAAGAGATAGACCAGGTGCGCGGCCAAATCGAGCAGGCGCGCGGGGCTCTCGATTACGCGCAGACCCAGCTCGAAAATACCGTCATACGCGCTCCCGTTAGCGGCACGATTCTCGACCGCAACGTTGAAAAGGGTGAATTCATCACGACCGGCTTTGTGGGCGACAAAGGAGCCAAGGGCTATATCGTTACGATGGCTGATCTCAACGATCTCCAGGTGGAACTTGACATCAGCCAGAACGATTTTCCGAAGTTAGGGCCGCGACAAAAAGGCATTGTTACTACGGATGCCTATCCGGATCGCAAATATCAGGGCCAAATTCAGCAGGTCTCACCGGAAGCGGATCGCGCAAAGGCGACCATCCAGGTCAAGGTTCAGGTGTTAAATCCGGACGACTACTTGCGTCCGGATATGAACGCGACGGTTGCATTTTACAATCCCACACCCGCCGGGCAGACGAGCGAGACGAAACGCGTCATCGTTATTCCCGAAGGCGCCGTTCAGAACGGAAGTGTGTTCGTTGTCGTGAACGGCCACGCCGTTAAACGTCCCGTAACAACAGCGGGAAATTCCGAAAAAGGCGTTCTTATCGAAAGTGGATTAGTCGGCGGCGAGGACCTGATTGTGAGCCCGCCCGCCGGGCTAAAAGATGGACAGCGTGTGGAAGTAAAGCAGAGGAGCTAATGGAGAAGAGGACAGAGGCGGTAAACGACGCAGTTGTCAGGACGAATAACCTGAGCAAGGAATATGTGCGCGATGAGTTCCACGTCATGGCTCTGGATGCCGTGGATATCGATATCCGGCGAGGCGATTTTGTCGCGCTGATGGGTCCATCCGGTTCCGGCAAGTCGACGCTGTTGCACTTAATCGCCGCCATGGACAAACCCACCGACGGGCAGATCGAAGTGCTGGGAGCTAATCTGCGGCAGTTAAATGATAAGCAAATCGCTCATTGGCGAAACGAGCATATCGGCTTCATCTTTCAGTCGTTCAATCTGATCCCTGTTCTGACTGCGCTCGAAAACGTCGAGCTTCCGTTGAAGCTGACGCGCCTTGGGAAGAAGGATCGTATACAGCACGCCGAAACTGCGCTGAATCTGGTGGGCCTGGGCGATAGATTGGGGCATTTGCCCAAGCAACTGTCGGGCGGTCAGGAGCAACGGGTTGCTATTGCCCGCGCCATCGTGACCGATCCGGATCTGATTCTGGCAGATGAACCAACCGGCAACCTGGACGCGGCTTCCGCCGAAGATGTGCTCACGATGCTGACTCGGCTGAATCGCGAATTCAATAAAACCATCGTCATGGTGACCCACGATCCGCACGCCGCGAAGTTCGCGAACACCGTACGCCATTTAGAAAAAGGACAACTGCTTCCGCT
>DAISJE010000397.1:0-4841 GCA_036821665.1 Bryobacteraceae bacterium
AAACAAACGAGACTCATGCCCGGTCGATGATCATTGATAGTGACGGCAACTTGATCGCAGGCACGGAGCCGGGCGGCTTAATTTTCCGAATTACGCCGCAAGGAAAGGGCTTCGTGCTTTATCAAGCGGACAAGCGAGAAGTCACGGCCGTGGCAGAACACGATGGAGTTATTTACGCTGCCGCAATAGGAAACAAAATCGCAAACATGTCGGTGACCGGTCCTCCGCCGATTCTGCCGGTTGCCCCGCCCGCGCCGGTTACATCGACAGGTACGATTCGAATCGGCGCTCAGCCGCCTACCCAGGCTCCGGCAGTCGGTTCCCTTAGTGCCGCGATTGCGGGTGGCTCGACGCTATATCGCATCCAAAAAAGCGGCTTCAGCGAGCCGGTCTGGAATTCGCCCACAGAGTTGGCTTATGCCATCGCCTTCGATGCATCCGGCAAGCCACTGATTGGGACAGGTAACAAGGGCGTCATTTACCGGGTTGATTCGGATCAGCTCTCAACCCAGCTTCTGAACACGCCACCAACCCAAGTGACAGCCTTATTACCCGGCCGGAACGGTGTAATTTATGCGGCAACCGGCAATGTCGGAAATCTTTACGCCATCGGACCTGGTCTGCAGGAGACAGGAACATTGGCAAGCGAAGTCCTGGACGCCGATGATTTTACGTATTGGGGAAAAGTGCATACACAAGCTGTGCTGCACGGCGGGAATATAGCGCTGGAAACGCGAAGCGGCAATCTGAACAACCCGGAGAGTAACTGGAGTCCATGGAGCGAAGTACCGCTTAGCGAAACGGGTGGCGCGATCAGTTCCCCGCCGGCGCGATTCCTGCAGTACCGCTTAACCCTTAGTCGCTCTCAAGACGGCGAGTCACCGGATCTAAGCGCGATCGATATTGCGTATTTGCCAAAGAATATTGCGCCAAGGGTTTTGCAGGTCGATATCGCGCCCTTCAATTATCGACAAGCACCCAGTTCATCCCCGCTGGAGAGAACGGTGATGCAATCGGGCTCTCCTGCAACGCTCACATTGCCGGCGCTTGGCCGCAGAAAAGCGACGCCCACAATCAGCTTGGAGGGAACGGGCAGCGCAACCTTACAGTACAGCAAAGGTTATCTGACGGTGCGTTGGAGCGCAAGCGATGCGAACAACGATCCGTTGATTTTCAAAGTGGAGCTGAGGCGCGAGCACGATTCACACTGGTGGCTTTTGAAGGAAAAGTTACAGGATCGCTTTTATGCATTCGATTCCACGACCGTTCCCGATGGGCGTTACATTGTTCGAATCACGGCTAGCGATGCCCCCGGTAATACGCCCGCTGAGGCGCTCACCGGCTCGCTCGAAACGGATCCGTTTACGATCGACAATACACCTCCTGAGATTACGAACGTGTCAAGGACGACGGACGGCCACGAATCCGTTGTGACGTTTACGGCTCATGATGCCTTGAGCTGGGTTGATAAAGCCGAATATTCGGTAAACGGCGGCGATTGGATTTTGGTGCAACCCGAAGGGAAGGTGACCGACTCGCAGATATTGACATATAAGCTGCGTGTGCCGATTGACCAAAGTATCGCGATCCGCGTCTTTGACGAGAACGATAACGTAGTCGTCAAGCAAGTGCCGGAACGATGACCGGTTAACGCCTCTTGGTCTTAATCACAATCGGCGTACCCTCAAAGCCGAAGTGTTCGCGAAGCCGGTTAATCAGATTTCTTTCTACTGAGAAGTGCATGGAACCGGCTTTGTCGGTAAATACGACAAACGTAGGCGGGCGGATGGATGCCTGCGTAATGTAGTAGATGCGGATATCGCTCTCAAACTTGAGCATTTCGACAAAACGATTCAGTTCGCCGGTTCCGACGCGCTTCGAAGCTGCATCGAAAGAGCGCCGTATCGTGGACATGATGCGGCGAACACCTTCGCCGTTTTTCGCTGACGCGAATATGGTTGGGGCATAATCCAGGAATTTAAGCTGATCCCGAATTTGTTCGGTGAAGACGCGTTTGCTTTTGCCTTCAGCCGCGTCCCACTTATTCACAACCAGAATGACCGCGCGGCCTTCTTCGTGGGCATAGCCGGCGATCGTCGCATCGGAACCGACCACGCCTTCGGTGGCATCCAGCATCAGCAGTACGACGTTGGCCATACGGATGTGCCGTCTGGCCATGACAACGCTCAGCTTTTCTGTCATCTCCTTCGTTTTGCCTTTGCGCCGGATGCCGGCCGTATCGACAAACCGATAGATGGTATTGCCTTCTTCGACGGATTCGTCCACGGCGTCGCGGGTGGTTCCGGCAACCGGCGACACAATGGCCCGTTCCGACCCGACGAGCGCGTTGAGCATGGTTGATTTACCGACGTTGGGCCGTCCAATAATCGCCACTTTTATGCGGCGCTTCGTCCTCTCCGTCTCTTCCGTCTTCGGGGACTCCGCTGCCTGAAACGGCGCTGTCACATGATCCAGCAGCTCGCCGAGACCCAGCTTGTGTTCCGCCGATATGGGAAACGGATCGCCGAGGCCGAGAGAATAGAACTCGTGAATCAGGCTTTCTCGGGCTTTTACGTCTATTTTGTTTACGACCAGAGTTAGCGGCTTGTCCAAGCGGCGGAGTAGTTTCGCAAGGTCACGATCTGCGGCTGTGATCTCAGTCCTGCCGTCAATGACATACAAAATATGTGCCGCGTCGTTAAGCGCAACATGTGCCTGTTTGAGAATCTCTCTGGGGATGAGCGCGTCGTCGTGAGGAATAATTCCCCCGGTGTCGATCAACCCGAACTGCTTGCCGCGATGCTCGGCTTCGCCGTAGATGCGGTCGCGCGTAATACCGGGCTCATCGCCGACGATTGATCGCCGGTCGCCGGTGACGGCGTTGAAAAGGGTGGACTTCCCGACATTAGGGCGTCCTACGATCACAACGGTAGGAAGTGGTTCATCAGCCGCCATTTCGCTTACAGGTTCGCATAGCGACCAATTCCAAAAAATTTGATCGCGTTTGCGGAGGAGAATGCGACCCTATACACTAGAAGTATTCGGGGCGTGGCTCAGCCTGGCTAGAGCGCCTGGTTCGGGACCAGGAGGTCGGTGGTTCGAATCCACTCGCCCCGACCAATTCTTATCTCACAAGTCAATGCAGAATCTTCTTAGTGTAGTGTCGAACGCTGCGTAACGTTACTAGCTAATGAGCAACTCATTGCATAATGGACCATTACGCAATGTTCAGCATCGGGCGCTTGCTAAATCGAACAAAGGACGAAGTCCCGCAGGAAAGCCTGGGCATGGGCCTGCGCCCTGGAGATCGGCAATACCGGGCATATGTCGGGCCGCCCGAAGACTATGATCTGGTCGCAGCAATGAGTTTCAATTTGCTGACAACCCTTGGATTGCGGCAGCACCACACGGTGCTCGATATCGGATGTGGCTCTCTCCGAGTAGGGCGCTTGTTGATTCCGTACCTTAACGTCGGAAATTACAGCGCAATCGAGCCGAATAAGTGGCTGGTTGACGAAGGCACTCAACGGGAAACCGGGGGAGATCAAGTTCGGATCAAGCAGCCGAAGTTCTACATTGCAGATTCAGCGGGCGCACTTCCCTCCAACGCCTTTTACGATTTCGTTTTAGCTCAGTCAATATTCAGCCATTGCGGGCTTGACTTAGTGGAACGCTGGCTTCAGGCGGTGTCGCTTCACCTGAACCAATCCGGTGCTCTTGTCGCAACTTTCTTAACAACCGAAAAGGACAGTCAGGAGAGTGGCTGGATTTATCCGCATTGCGTCTATTATCAGCCAAGCACAATGGCTTCTCTGGCAGAGAAAACTGGACTTAGATTTGTTCTCCTTGATTGGAGCCATCCGCGCCAGCAATGGGCGCTTTTCGCAAAATCTCAATTCGATGTCAGTTGGTTTCACGATAAGCCTCTGACATGGAACACCTTGCTGGAAGCTCGTCTGGCGCACGGAGGCAACGCTGACGTTCAGCCGTCTCGCCACCTCCGTTTCCGTCATCAGGTTTGACGGTCGTATTTGTCCGATCCGAACGAGCGCAAATACGCCCTCTACTTTCAGCGAGGGTTTCTGGCCGCGAAATCTGACAAGAAAAATGGCGGCAAGTTGAAATTGGTGATTGTGCGGAAGATGCCATACTGGAATGCGAGACGATCATGTCATTGGTGAGCACGAGGATCACGATTGAGCGGGGCAAGCGGGGTGGTAAGCCCTGCATTCGGGGACTCCGCATTACTGTCTGGGATGTGCTGGGATGGCTTGGAGCCGGCATGACGGAAGAGGAGATACTTAATGAGCATCCTGACCTCGAAAGAGGGGATTTCCCTGCGGTGTACCAATATGCGGCCGAGGCTGGCCGTAACGCAAAGCTCGGGTGAAGCTGCTACTAGACGAAAACCTCTCGCCACGATTGGTCCCCCGGCTGCTCTCGTTGTTCGGGAAGTTGACACACGTTCGTGATATCGGCCTGCAGCGATCCGACGACATGGCCATTTGGGAGTGGGCAAAGAGGAACGGCTACAGCGTCATCACAACCGACAGTGACTTCGTCTCGCTGAATCAGCGACTCGGCTGGCCGCCTAAGGTAATTCACATTGAAAAGTGCGACTATCCGTTCCGGGTAATCGAAGACGTACTTCGGGTGAATGCGGTTCGAATTTCTGAATTCGACAAAGACAAGGCAACAGGTCTTATCACTCTGCGAGTGCCAGCCGAATAGTTCATCCAAATCAATCGCGGATGCCAGCACGTTCTGATGAAGGAACCGATGCGAGAGAGCGGCAGTAAGCCTGCTCCTATTCCACAATCTTTTGATATCGGTTTCGTTGT
>DAISJE010000398.1:0-4831 GCA_036821665.1 Bryobacteraceae bacterium
CTCTGCCCGGCCTCACGACGGAGACGGGCGATGCCTTCGCCAGTTTCCTTTTAGGGGCGGCCAATAGCGCCAGTCAGAATATCGTCGGTTATAGCAGCGGCTTCCGCCAGCCGGAGCACGGACTGTATGTCACCGACGACTGGAAGATCACGCCGAAACTGACCATGAATATCGGACTGCGCTGGGAAATTATTCCCCCGTTGTACGAAGTCACCAACCGCATGTCTGAGGTTTCGCTGAGCGTTCCGGATCCGAACGCAGGCAACCGGCCCGGCGCATTAATCTTCGGCGGCCCGTTCAACAACACCTATTGGAAGGAATTTGGGCCGCGCTTCGGCCTTGCGTACCGGATGACGGACCATATGGTCATTCGTGCCGGATACGCCATGACCAACACTCCTCCCATCGCAAACAGCTTCGGGTATAGCTTCAGTTTTGGATATAGTTCGACCGTAAATGTTCCGGCATTGGGTAATCCTCACGATCCGGCCATCTATCTGAGTCAGACCTTCCCCAGCCTCGCCAGTCCCTTGCCCAATACCGATCCTTCGTCCGCGGAAGGCAACCAGGTTATCACCACGGCACGCGATGCGAACCGGCCGGGCTATGTGCAGAATTACAACTTCACGATTCAATATCTATTGCCGGCACAAACCGTTCTGGAGGTTGCGTATATCGGCAACAAAGGAACACGGCTGTGGGGCGGCGCGCCGGGATCGGGCGGCTTCAGCGAGCTGGATGCTCTGCCAGCCAGTATGCTCGCTATGGGCGACATCCTGAATGACACTGTCAGTGATCACCAACAGTACATGCCGTATCCAAACTTTGACACCGGAAATACCGTCTCGCAGGCGCTTTTGCCCTATCCGCAGTATTTCGGCGTTGAGGAAGCTTTCCCCTACAACACGAATTCCAATTACAATGCCTTTCAGGTAACCGTCACAAGGCATCTCACAAAGGGATTGGGCTTCCTTGCAGGCTACACCTGGTCGAAGGCCATCGGCTATGTTGACCAGAACGGTGCCGCATCGTATTACACGGTTGCGCAGGACTACTACAATCGCGGACTCGAGCGCTCGGTAACATCGTTCAATCTTCCGCAGAGCTTCAAACTGACCTGGGTCTGGGACACGCCATTTGGCAAGGACCGGCGCTGGAACTTGGGACGCTGGTTGAATCCGGTCCTCGGGGGATGGCAGCTTTCCGCTATTCATAATTACCAATCGGGAATGCCGGTTCAGGTCTCCGAATCCGGCCTTAATATTCCGCCGGGCTTTGCACTTGCACTCCGACCGGATGTACTCACCAACGTGCCGCTTACGGTAGGAAGCGCTTCGCAAAAAGTAGATGTTCAAAATCCGACGCAATGGCTGAATCCTGCTGCATTTGCGCCTAGCCCGCAGACCGCGGCGGGCACGCCTTTGCGCGTTGGAACCGCTCCCAGATTCTTTCCAACTTTACGCGGCCCGGCGGGCTTAAGCGAATCGTTCCGAATTGCAAAGCAGTTCCCGCTTCATAAGGAGGGCCAATACTTCGAAATTGGAGCCGTTATGACCAATCCGCTCAAGCGGACATACGCAACAATCAACGACAATACGGTCGGCGATGAAGGCTTCGGTACGCTGCTACAGGGAGGCGGCAACCGAATATTGCAGCTATCGGCTCGCATCCAGTTCTAGCTTTCAGGCATTGTACGCATGTTGACTCCGAGCGGGAAGCGTCAGCGACCTAGAATGTAAGTTTGAAACTCACTGCATTACTCGCTGCCGGCTTCCTACTCGCATCCTGCACTTCCCGTCGCACGGAAAACGCAGCCTCCGAACCCGCGCGTTTACAGCCGTTCAACGTCGTTGTCATCACGCTCGACACGCTGCGTCCGGATCATCTGCATTGCTATGGCGATGCGCATATTGAAACGCCTAACCTCGATGCCTTGGCCCAGCGCGGTGTTCTCTTCGAAACCGCGGTTGCGCAGGCCCCGCTAACGCCTCCTTCGCACGCCAGCATCTTCACCGGTCAATATCCGACCGTCCATCACGTTCGCAATACAGGAGGCTTCATCCTGCCCTCCTCAGCGCGGCCCCTCGCGCGAATTCTTCAGGAGCAGGGATGGGATACAGCGGCCTTCGTCAGCTCGGCTGTTCTGAAGAAGGTCGTCGGCCTTAATAACGGATTTGCTGTCTATGACGACCAAATGCCGCGCGAAGGAAATAAAGAAGAGTTCAATGAAGACGCAGAACGGCGCGGCGGCGACACAGTCGATCGGGCGCTCGCCTGGCTGAACACGCAGTCGGGCAAACCATATTTTCTCTGGGTTCATCTGTACGATCCCCACTTGCCCTACGATCCGCCCAGTCCATTCAAAGAGAAGTATAAGGACCATCCTTATGACGGCGAAATCGCATATGCGGACCAGCAAGTGGGGAGAATCCTGGAGGCCGCCGGGAAAAAAGGGCCGGCCGGGAAGACTATAATCGCTGTCTTGTCGGATCACGGCGAAAGCCTCTCCGAGCACGGCGAATACACGCATGGCGTCTTTCTCTACGACGCGACTCTCCGTATCGCCTTCCTGATGGCCGGTCCCGGCATTCCGTCCGGAACTCGTGTAAAGCAGCAGGTTCGAAGCGTAGATTTCCTGCCCACATTACTCACGCTGCTCGGCGGCAAACCGCCTGCTGATATCCAAGGCGTGAATTTAATCCCCTCATTCTCGGGCAAAACAGTCCCAACCGAAATCTCTTACGAAGAGACGCTGTATCCGAAACTGGCTTTGGGTTGGGCGGAGCTGCGCGGCATCCGCACCAATCATTGGAAATACATCCGCGCGCCAAGACCCGAGCTGTATGACCTCACGCGAGACCCGAACGAGACGGCGAATGTCTTTCGCCAGCATCCGGCTGAGGTGGACAAGCTATCGGCTCAACTGAACCACATAATCGGCAACGGCGGCTCGGAAACGGTAAAGACAAATATGGTGAGCGAGCGCCAGATGGCTCAGTTGCGATCACTCGGGTACTTGTCCGGATTTTCGCCGCAGGAGTACGATTTGAAGGGCCAGGGCCCCGATCCCAAAGACCGTGTTGGCATTCTGAAGCTGCTCTACGAAGCGGAGAATCCGGCAGCCCATCTGCCAAAAGCTCAGCGCATTGCCTTATTGCAGAAGGCGCTCGAAGAAGACCCGACGAATCCCTCCCTTTATCACCAGGTCGGCGGCGAATTGGAAAGCGTGGGACGATACGACGACGCGTTGCGCCTGTATAAAAGCGCGCTGCAGCACGGAGTCGAGAATGGCAGGTTGCACTCACGTATCGCCGATTTGTCATTACGCAAAGGCGATAAGGAGACCGCGATCGCCGAATATGAAAAAGCGGCGCGCTTCAATCCGTCCGACCTGGAAAGCCAAACCAATCTCGCGACCGCATATCTGGAGACCGGGCGAGTTGCCGACGCCGAACGTACATTCAACTTTGTGGTAACAAGCGATCCCGATTCCGCCGCGGGCCACAACGGTCTTGGGTTGGTCGCTATTCAAAAGCATGATATGCCTACCGCCCAGACGCAGTTCGAAAGAGCGGTGCAACTCGATCCGGACTTGGTGGAGGCGCAGATGAATCTCGGCCTCATCTATGAGATGGCCGGCGATAAGCCGCGCGCGCGAGCCTGCTTCGAAGCTTTTTTGGCAAAGGCTTCCCCCAAGCAGTATGCGAGCATCATTCCGAAAGTAAAACAGGAGATCGCAACACTCCAGTAAACATGCTGTGCTGGGTCATTTTGGCGGTCCTCGTCGCGGCCTGTAATACCGCAGATCAAGTAAATCTGGAACAAGGTGCGCGTAAAGCCATGCAAACGCGCGACTTCGACGTCGCCGCCGAGCGCTTTCGGGCGGCCCTTTCCGGCTGCCCGGCTGATCGCGAGTTGCAACTCGAACTCGGAAATGCTTATTTTATGGGGCAACATTTCCATCGCGCAAAGGAAATCGCCCAGCAAGTCTTACGGAACGATCCTGGCAACCCAACAGCGCTCGAGATCAAAGCGAACTCCGAGTACCTTTTAGGCGATGCCGGCGCTGCAATCGACACGTTCATCGATCTGCTTGATAAGCATCCCGAGAACGAAGCCGCGGCTTACATGCTGGGCCGAATCTACTACCAGGAAGACAATATCGATCAGGCCATCGGACAATTCGAGCGCGTCCTGCGCCTCAACAACTCTTCGTATAAGGCGTATGACAACCTTGGTCTGTGTTATGAGGCGAAGGGCGAGAACGAGAAGGCGACACGATATTTTTTGACTGCCATTAAGCTGGTCGAAAAGAACCATCCCGATTACGACACCGCCTATGCCGATCTCGCTGAACTGTTGCTCAAGACGGGTAACGCCCAGAAAGCCTTTGATGCGGCTGCGGCGGCGGCAAATCGCAACTCGACTTCCGCGCGGAACTTTTATTTAGGAGGTAAAGCGCTCGATCAGCTCGGGAAGACCGAACTCGCATTGAACTGGCTGCAACGTTCAGCCGCACTGGATCCAAGCTACCCGCAGCCGTTCTATCTGCTCTCGCGCATCTATCACCAACTGGGGCAAACGCAGAAAGCCGAACAAGCTCAGCAGAAATTTCTCGAACTGCAATCGAAAAGAAATCACTGAGCTGCGCGAACCGGCAAGCGGTTAGGAAATGCCCGCCGGTACCGCTCCCACGTCTCTCTCGCCCTCTCTTCATCGTGCGCTTCCGAATAGAGCTCCACAAGCGCTCGATACGCCTCCTCCAATCCCGGATCAAGCGCAAGTGCCTTTTCCAGGCTTTCAATCGCTTTTTTTGGTTGCTTTGCGATTC
>DAISJE010000399.1:0-4824 GCA_036821665.1 Bryobacteraceae bacterium
GTCCATCCAACGAGCCCGGTTCGGAGTTTTCCCCGAAACCATTAGCGCCGATGTCTCTCCCGAGAGATTGCGCCGCTTCTTTGTAAAAGCAGATAAAGGGTACCAGGTTTCAAAACGGGTTCGGGATTTATGTATCTTCGCGCGGCAAAATTTGTGCAACGATCCACCCTTTGGCCACCTGGATTTTATTAGCTGCCGGAACGTACTGATCTATCTGGGAACGGAACTGCAAAGACGCATCATTCCGACCTTTCATTACGCCCTCCGACCCGGCGGGTACTTGCTGCTAGGCACTTCAGAGGCCATTCACGCCCAGGCGGACTTGTTCTCTCCGATTGATCGGAAGCACAAATTCTACACGAAGCTGCCGGTTCCAACCCCGCTCAGCCCGGAAGTGCAGCATAGCTTTTCGCAATCCGGCGTTGGGCACAATAATCTTGCACGGCCGCAACTCACACCGGAGCCGTGGTCCGACATGGACCTGCAGCGAGCGGCCGACCGGATCGTATTGGCGCGCTTTGGTCCTCCGGGTGTCATCGTAAACGAAAGATTTGAGATTCTCCAATCCCGCGGACACACTGGACCCTTCCTTGAAATGTCGCAAGGGGCTTCCAGCCTGCATCTTTTGCGGATGCTGCGCGAAAGCATTGCCGCCAAGGTCCATGATGCCCTCCGGCGAGCCATCGAGCAAAACACTGCAGTTCAGGTGGATGGACTGTCTGTGCCCGACGGCGACGGCCTTGAAAATACCTCGGTCGAAATACTGCCGATCCACGCGGTTGGCGCTCGGCAGCGCTGCTTTCTGCTGCTTTTTCTGACAGCGGCAACGCCCCGTGAAAACCAGAAGCCGCAAACACACATACCGGAATCCGTAACCGACAAAGAGCGTTTCATTACTCAAGTAAGGGACGATCTCGCCGCGAACAAGCTTTACCTGCAATCGCTTATCGAAGAGCGGGATCTTAAGAACCAGGAACTCGTAGCCGCAAACGAAGAGGTCCAGTCGGCTAATGAGGAGCTGCAAAGCGCCAACGAGGAATTGGAGACAACCAAGGAAGAACTGCAGAGCTCAAACGAAGAGCTGCAGACGGTCAATGAAGAACTGCAGCAGCGCAATACAGCGCTCAGCCGCACGAGCAACGATTTAACAAATCTTCTGACCAGCGTGAACCTGCCGTTGCTCATGCTGAACGAAGAGTTGCAGATTCGTCAGTTCACGCCCTTAACGCAGCGCCTGATGAATATCCGGCCTTCCGATATCGGGCGGCCCATCAACGAAATTCGCCTGAATCTCAGCATCGAAGACTTGGAACCCATTCTGCTTGATGTCCTCGAGTCTTTGGGTACTCGCGAACTGGAAATTCAGGATCGGGACGGACGTTGGCGTCTGATGCGCGTGCGCCCCTACCGGACGGCCGAGAACAAGATAGAGGGTGTTGTCCTCGTACTGATCGACATCGACGATTTTCGCCGCGCGCAAGAGGCTCTCCGAGAGGCGAGAGACTATGCGCGCGCGGTTATCGAATCCACGCGCACTCCAACTGTCGTGCTCAACCAGGATCTCAAGATTCTGACGGTAAACAGCACGTTTCGTTTACTGGCGCGCTCCTCCGCTGAAGATTTGGAGGGTCGTTCTTTCCCGGAACTGGCGGCTTTGTTGTGGGGAATGGAGGAGATCCGGAATCCCCTCACGGAGCTCACAACCAACGGGAAGAAACCCGAAAGTTTTGAACTTCAACATGAATTCAAACAAGGTCCGGACAAACAAGTATTTCGGGTTTGGGCGCGGACGCTGATTGCCGATGGCGAGCAAGTCGTGCTGGTGACTCTTGAGGACATCAGCGTGGAGAAGCTGGCGGAAGAGCTGAAACAGCGCTTGAACGACGAATTGGAAGTTCGGATTCGTGCCACTGAAGAGACGCTGGGGCGCACGCAAACGGAGTTGCATGCGCTCACAGGCAAATTATTTACTTCGCAAGAAGAAGAACGACGGAGAGTAGCGCGCGAGCTGCATGATGACATCACACAGCGGCTGGCCCATTTGCAAATGGCGATCGAACAGATCGAGCAAAATCCGCCAGAGGATGCAAAAGAGATCGCGGACAAAATGAAGACTCTGGCTCAACAAACCGCCGATCTCTCCGATAGTGTTCGAGGCATTTCTCATCGCTTGCATCCTTCCATTCTCGAAGATCTCGGCTTGGCTGAAGCAATACGCGCTCTCGTCGAGGAGTTTCGTTTGAAGGAAGACATGCCGGCCACATTTCGGCAAAACGATCTTCCGGAAGTTATTCCTCCCGAAATCGCAGGGGTCTTTTATCGCATTACCCAGGAGGCGTTGCGCAACGTCGCCAAGCACGCCGGACAAACTCACGTGAAAGTCACGCTTGAAAAGAGAGACTCCGCTCTTCAACTCGAAATCAAAGATTCCGGCGAAGGATTCGATCCGCAAGAGAAGACTGGCGGTTTAGGTTTAGTAAGCATGGCAGAGCGCGCGCGTCTGGTTCAAGGGGTGCTCTCTCTCGAGTCGGCATTGGGTGTAGGTACGACGGTTCGGGTGGACGTGCCTTTCCCGCCTGAGAAGGAATCGTAATGCCCCGGCCGCGTATTCTGCTTGGCGACGATCACGGCCTCATTATTGAGGGCCTGCGCAGCTTGCTTATGAAAGACTTCGACGTGGTCGGGATTGCTTCGAACGGGCGGGAGTTGGTGGCAGAGACCGAACGGCTTAAGCCGGATGCCGTCCTGATCGACGTCTCGATGCCGATCCTGAATGGAGTGGAAGCCGCCCGGCAGATTAAGATGGCGAGCCCAAACGTCAAGCTTTTATTCGTCACTCAGAAAGCGGATCGCGAGTATGTACAAGCCGCCTTTCGCATTGGCGCCTCCGGTTACATCCTGAAACAGTCCGCCGTTAGCGAGTTGGTGCCGGCGCTGCGTGAAATTCTCTTGGGTCGCTACTATATTGCGCCCTCGTTACAGAAAGGCATTTCAGAGGCGCTGGCACATCCGCAGCGCAATCCCGGCGATCTTTTCGGCACAGTTTTAACTACCAGGCAACGGGAAGTGCTGCAGCTCGTGGCGGAGGGAAAAGCGAACAAAGAGATAGCAGCGGTCTTGAATGTCTCCATCAAAACCGTCGACTATCACAAGGCGCGCATTATGGACGAGCTGGGTCTTCGTACCACTGCGGAGTTAACGCGCTACGCGATCGAGCACGGAATTTCGGCTCAATGATTCGTTGCACACGGAACCAGTCTGCCGCGCCCGGAACCATGACGAGACTGATCAGTGTATGGGCGATGATCTCGGGCGAGAACATAAAATCGCCGGATGAGGTAAAAGTAGCGTTTGGCATATCGAAGCACTGAGAACTGGCGCGATCCTGCACCAGCACTCTCCCTCCGTTCTGTGCGATTTTCCAAGCGCCTTCCGCGCCATCCGAAAGCGCTCCCGATAACACGACCGCAATCGCCCTGCTTCCGAAGTTTGCCGCGACAGAGGCAAACAGGAGGTCGGCTGCCGGACGGACGCCGTTAATTTTGGGACTCTCCATAAGCCGGAGCCGTCGCGTGGCATCGACCGATAGATGCCGGTCTTGCGGAGCTAGATAGACAGTGCGCGGAAGCATTCGTCTGCCATCCTCTGCCCATTTCACGCGGAGTGACGTAGCGCGCCCCAGGACCTTATCGAGCATACTCGTGTATTTCGAAAGCGCGGGAAGATGCTGAACAACGAGAATAGGAATCGGGAAATCTTCCGGTAGAATCTCGAGTAGCTTCTTTAACGCCTGTATGCCACCGGCCGATGATGCGATCGCGATTACGTCGAAGGGCGGCATGTGAACGCTAGCGTACACAACTAAAGAATACCAGTCTTCAGTCCATCCCGAAAAGCATCGAATGGCCGGAGGGCAATACGTTATGGCCGAGGGGCATGTGTCCAATGGCAGGAACCGTCTGCTGTCCGGGCTGAATCAATCGATCTACGAAGAGCTTGCCCCCCATTTAGAAACTGTATCGCTGACCTTAAGACAGAAACTTTACGAGCCCAATCAGCGAATTGACAACGTCTGGTTTCCGGTGAACGGAGTGGTTTCCATGTTGGCCCATATGGAAGGCGGCGGACTGATCGAGGTCGCTACTGTGGGAAATGAGGGCATGATCGGACTTCCGCTTTTCCTCGGAGCCGATGTCACGCCGGGTACGTCGTTTTCCCAGGTGCCCGGCGACGCATTGCGGATGCCTGCGGACGCGTTTCGGAAAGCAATCGCCAATGGCGGCCCGTTAACAAAAATCTTGCATCGTTATACGCAAGCGCTGATGGTGCAGATCTCGCAGGGAACGGCCTGCAACCGCGCGCATTCCTTGGAGGAGCGCTGTGCGCGCTGGCTTCTACTCTGCCACGATCGTGTCGGCGCGGATGAGTTTATGCTGACACAAGAATTCCTGAGCCAAATGCTGGGAGTACGACGAGCAAGCGTAAGTCTTGTGGCGGCCACCTTCCAACAGGCAGGCTTCATCGAGTACACCCGCGGCCGCATGCGTATTTTGAATCGTAAAGGTCTGGAATCCGCTTCCTGCCGGTGTTATGCGATTATTCGCGAGGAGTACGATCGAATGCTGGAACCACGCTAGTGGCGCACGCTTCAGCGTGCCGCGGTGAGCTTCAGCTCACCGGTTTCCAGTTCGGCATGCGGTGAGCTTCAGCTCACCGGTTTCCAGTTCGGCATGCGGTGAGCTTCAGCTCACCGGTTTCCAGTTCGGCATGCGGTGAGCTTCAGCTCACCGGTTTCCAGTTCGGCATGCGGTGAGCTTCAGCTCA
>DAISJE010000400.1:0-4809 GCA_036821665.1 Bryobacteraceae bacterium
GTGTAAAGACCGCTAGCAAGATGATGATCGGAAGCGGTACTCCGAGCATATACAAAACGATCGAACGCATTATCAGTTCCCCCCTTCTGAACACCAATCGCGGAACACAAGTGAGCGGCCCAGTGGTTAGATTGCTTTCAGGTGATCTCGCTGGCGCCCGCCGATCGTCGCGGCGTAACTGGCGCAAAACGCCCCGATCAGGAGAGCCACAAATGTCCATAGCAAGAAGCGGCCGGTTTCCTTTCGCGCCGTCTCCGCGGCCTGCCGCTCCTGCGCCTCGAGCTGCGCTACCGAGAGTTCGCCGGGACTGCGGCCGGGTTCGGTGGCAGCAGAAGCACCGGCTTCCGCGGGGCTAAGTAGACGCCCTTCAAGATATGCGTTTTCAGCTACCCTATTCGCACCCGCGGCCACGCCGCCGACCATAGCAGTTGCCGCGGAGCCCAGAAAGGCGGCCGTGATGACAACTGCGACTGCCCAGACCAGGAAGCCGTGCGCGGTATCGCGAAAGTAGACTTCGTCAGTGTGAATGGCGGTCCACTTCGTTCGCAGCCTGCCGGCGAGGTAACCGCCGATCCCGGAGGCGACAATCTGGATGACGATCATCCAGATAATCGCTCCCGCACCGAGAGGCGACCGGGAAATCGCACTGCGCGACCAAGGCGACGTGGAAAGTAATCCGAAGCCCGCCCCCAAAGCAAGCATGACCAGCGACAATGCCGCAGTGACGAACGCACCGGCAATGACGGCAGCCCATGATACGCCGGACGCGTTTCCTTCCCAGTTGCGCGAAGCCTCGAGGCTCGCGGAATGAACGCCAACAGATGTCGTTTGATCCACCGAGATCACACCTCCTCCAGCAGTCAGCAGTACCTACAACCCCGGGCCGCAATCTTTGCGGGCTGCGATTTCTCCATAAAAGATTTCACCGGCTGGATTTCAATTTCATGATTTGTGAATGAAAGGTCCTGGTACGCGTTTCTCAAAACGTTGTAAGTGCGATCAGGGTTCTTCGATAGATGCCGCCGTTCAACGGAGCACGAATTTCAGTTTCAAAAATCCATCAACGCATTTCATCCCATAGGCTGTTCCGGGTAGCCGAAAACCACCAAGGTGGTTGAAAAGCACCGTAACTCGTTGAAGCTGAAAGGGATTTTGTTTCGGATGCTGCGACCCGCCATTGCTTCCGCACGTCTAAAAAACAGGAAGAACAAAATGAAAGGGCAAATCAAAACCGGCTTAAAGTTAGGAGCTGTTCTGCTTGTCACGGCAGCCTTAGGTTTTGCTCAGGCGGGCGCCTCCACACCGGCTCCCTATGAAACTGAGCCATCCGAGCAGCCGCCGCCACAACGGCAGGGCGTGCCGGGCACGATTAATTACGTTGAGGGTCAGGCAATGCTTGATGGCCAGGCGCTTAACCCCAGCGCTGCCGGATACCCGGTTGCGCAGCCCAACCAGACGATTCAGACGCAGGCCGGCTTTGTTGAAGTGCTGTTAACCCCAGGCGCGTTTTTGCGGCTAGGTCACAACAGCGAAGTTGTAATGCAGTCCCTCGGACTCGCGAAAGTGCAACTGCAAGTAGTTCGCGGTTCGGCCATGATCGAAGCGGCGGACCTGGTGAAAGGGACCATCATGCAGGTCAATATGAACGAAGCCACAACGCAGATCGAGAAACGAGGGCTCTACGAGTTCGATGCGAATCAGCAAATCGTACGAGTGCTTGATGGTAAAGCCAAAGTACTCAGGGGATCGAGCGTGAAAACGATCGGCAAAGGCGATCAAATCGCGCTTACCGAGCCGAAGTTGAAATCGCACGGTTTCGATAAGCAAGTTGCCGAAGCCGATCCGTTATATGTCTGGAGCAAGGTTCGCAGTGAAGCAGAGGCGCAAGCCAATACCGAAGTCGCGAATAACATCGAAACCTATGGCGGCTGGTACGGTCCCGGCTGGTATTGGAATCCATATTGGTCCGGCTACGCTTTCCTGCCGGGCAGCGGCTTCCTCTACAGCCCGTTCGGATGGGGCTTCTACTCACCGGGCTTTGTTTACGCCGCTCCGTTGCGTCGCGGCTTCCATGGCTATTACTCGCATGGTTATCACGGACATGGCTATCGCGGACACGCTTATCACGGACATGCAGGTCCCGGTGTGCACAGCTATCGAGGTTTCCACGGCGGCTTTAGCCGCGGATTCCACAGTGGCGGCGGACATGCGGGCGGGTTCCACGGTGGCGGATCCCACAGTGGCGGCGGACACAGGTAATCGCTAGAGCCTGTGCCCCAAACCTATCGTGCGCCTTTATCGGAATCCAACCCGTGTACCCAAACCGCCGGGTACTGTTTTGAAAGTTTGTTTCGCGGGTTATAAACCTCGAAACTGCCGTCCTCATGCGCCGTGACTTTCAAATAGAACCCGGTATCGGCCTCTTCCACGTTCGCGATAAGCGGATCGGAGCTGTTGTGCTCCCTTCCGCCGGCATCAGCAAAATGCAATTGCCAGATGTCCTGAATTCCCGGCGAAGACTTGACGACATCCCATGCAGAAGGCGAGCCACCCTTTTTCGATCCGTTGCCCATAATGGCGACGCGCGGCTGCAACCCGTGAACCAGGGCAGGGCTGTTGCTCAGATCTTCTCCATGATGCGAGACGACGAAAATATCCGCTCTACCCAGCTTGTTCACGGGGCACATCAGCTCCAGCTCTTTCTGCCACGTAAGATCTCCCAAATCGACAATGCGAAGTTTGCCGAACGTGATAACCATGCCCGTCGAACGTGCATTCTCGCTGGGATCGGTCGCTTTCTGTTCGACCCCCGCGCAAGCCTGATTCTGCTGGCCCGCGCCGGGAAGCGGCTGCTCGATGGTCTTCCCATCCGCGCTGACTACTACCACGTCCATGCCTTTAATCGGGATATGCTCACCGGGTCTTGCAATCATGTGATTCGATCCGGCGATGGCTTTCTGATACTCGGCGTATAGTGTTTCAGCCGTCTTCGATGTTTCGCGATTCGGACCGTGATCGACAAATGTGCCCACCGGCATCTTCTCCACGAGCTGCGGCACTCCTCCTACGTGATCGCTGTGATAATGAGTGATGACGACGTAATCGATTTTCTTAATGTGAGCCTGCTTCGCCGCGGCCACGATTCGGTCGGCATCGCGAAAAGCGTTGTAGCCCCAACCGGTATCGACCAGCATCGATTGGCCCGCCGGCGTAACAAACAAGGTTGCCTGGCCGCCTTCCACGTCGACGAAGAAAATTTCAAGCGGTTTTTCAGCCGCCCCCAAAGTGGCGGCCAACAATGCTGCCGCCAGTACGCCCATCAACGTTCGCATGCGCCTGATCGTATCAAAAACGGCTCCCGTGCCAGGTGATGGCGGAACACTGCTTTATACTTTTTCGTAACTTTATATAGACAGAGGAACAGGAGTTAGCAACTTTGCCGTTTTGCACCAATTGCGGAGCTAGCGTGAACCCAAACGCCGCATTCTGCGTTAATTGCGGCGCAGCGCAGCCTCGTGCGGCCGCCACGTCAACCGATTTTCTTCAGGGAATGAGCGATCGCACGGCTTGCATCCTCTGCTACATTCCCGTCTTTGGCGTGATTCCTGCCATTGTGTTTCTTGCGTCCCAAAAATTCCGGACGAACGTGCGCGTGCGCTTCAACGCATTCCAGGCTTTATATCTGTTCGTAGCCTGGCTGATAATCTCGTCGGCCTTTCCCATTCTGCTGCTGGGGACGCCCGGTTGGGGTGTAGCGCATCTTTTTGTAGGTGCGCTCAAATTGGCGATCTTTATCTGCTGGATCTATCTGTTGATCAAGGCCGCTCAGGAGCAGCAAGTACGATTGCCGATTATCGGCGATTTAGCGGCGCGATCCACGACAGAGCAGCTATAGTATAATTATTCATATCAGTGAATAATTATTCAAATCGACGCCTCGTTGGTGTCGTTGGATTTCGAGGTTATAGCGGAGCGGAATTGGTCCGCCTGCTAGCCCGTCATCCCGGCGTCGAGGTCATTCTGCTCGAACATCGCTCCGATTCCGAGTCACGGATTGGGCCTCTGGGTCAAACGCCTCCCAAAACAATTCCCGCTACGCTCGATGCCATTCGTCAGGAAAAGCTGGAACTGATCTTTTTGGCAACTCCGGCGGACGTATCTATCGCGCTGGCTCCCGGCATTCTGGAGGCCGGCATCAAGGTAGTCGACCTCAGTGGTGCATTTCGACTGGGAGATTCCGAGGCATTTTCGCGCTGGTACAAAGAACGCCATACCGCTCCTGAGCTTTTGTCATCTGCCGTGTATGGACTGCCCGAATTTTACCGGGATCAAATTCGTGACGCGCAACTGGTAGCAAATCCAGGGTGTTATCCGACGGCTGCAAATCTGGCATTAAAGCCGCTGCTGGCGGCGCAGGTGGTAGACCGCTCGCGCGGAATCATTTGTGATGCCAAATCGGGCGTAAGCGGCGCGGGCCGCAAACCATCGCTGAAGACTAGTTTTTGCGAGGTTGCGGATAATTTCAGCGCATATGGGCTAGTAGAGCATCGACATGTGCCGGAAGTGCTGCAAAATTGCAATCTCGGAGAACGTGAATTCACATTCACGGCGCATTTATTGCCAGTAGAGCGCGGCATTCTCGAAACGATTTATCTGCGGACCGATCACGTCGAGCACGCAGTCAATCTGTTATCGATTTACGAAGATTTTTATGCCGGTGAGCCGTTCATACGGCTATATGCTCCCGGCAAAGTTCCCGATTTGCATGCCGTTCAGCACACGAATTTTTGCGACATCGGATTTTTCTTT
>DAISJE010000401.1:0-2906 GCA_036821665.1 Bryobacteraceae bacterium
CGCTCGATGCAGCCAATATCCTGAAACCGGCTTTGTCGCGCGGTGAAATGCAGTGTATCGGCGCTACTACGCCCGCCGAGTATCGCAAGTCGATCGAAAAAGACCGCTCCTTAGAGCGCCGTTTCCAAGCGGTGAAGGTTCCCCCGCCGACCGAGGGCGACGCCATTCGCATTCTGTTCGGCATTAAGGAACGCTACGAAAAATTCCATGCCGTCGCCTACACCGATGAGGCAATTGAATCGGCGGTCTACACCTCCACGCGCTTCATTCCGGATCGGTTTTTGCCCGATAAAGCAATTGACCTGATTGATGAAGCCGGCGCACGCGTAAAACTGCGGCAAACCACCCTGCCCAGCGAAGTAGCCGATATCCAGAAACGCATCAAATTCATCGTTCACCGGATGGAGAATGCCATCGCGAATCATGAATTCGAAAAAGCGCGTTTCTATTCCGATGAGGAGCGCAAAGAACGGGAAAACCTTCGGCAGCTTCGCGAAAAGTACAACCTGGACGACACCTCCACCGGCATCGTTTCCAAGGACGACATAGAAGATGTGGTGGCGCGCTGGACCGGCGTGCCCATGACTTCCATCAAAGAAGAAGAAATCAACAAGCTGCTTCGCATTGAAGAAGAGCTGCACAAACGCGTCATCAGCCAGGAGAAAGCCATCTCGGCTCTGTCCAGGGCGATTCGCCGTTCGCGGGCTGGCCTCAAATCCCCTAAGCGCCCAGCCGGTTCGTTCCTGTTCCTCGGCCCGACCGGTGTCGGCAAAACCGAAGTAGCGAGAGCACTAGCCGAGTTTCTCTTCGGCAGCGAAAAATCGCTGATCCGCTTTGATATGTCGGAATTCATGGAGAAGCACTCGATTTCGAAGCTGATCGGCTCGCCTCCCGGCTACGTCGGCTACGAGGAGGGCGGACAGCTTACCGAACGCGTGAAGCGGGCTCCGTATTCCATCGTTCTACTCGATGAAATCGAAAAGGCGCACCCGGATATCTATAACATCCTGCTGCAGGTGTTTGAAGACGGCCAGTTGACGGACGGTCTCGGCAATACGGTGGACTTCAAGAACACTATCATCATCATGACCTCGAACCTGGGTGCACGCTTCCTCGATAAGCGCGGCCAAATTGGATTCTCGACACAAACGACCACGGGCATACCGCAGAAGGTCGAGGACCTGGTGCTCAGTGAGGTGAAGCGCGCCTTCAATCCGGAATTCCTCAACCGGCTGGACGAAGTAATTTTGTTCACCTCGCTGGTGGACGAAGACTTGCTTAAGATCATTGACTTGCTGGTCGAGCAGATCAACACGAATCTTGTATCGAAGCAGATCAAGATCCGGCTCGAACCGGAAGCCGCGAAATATATCCTCGATAAGACCTGCAGCGATCGCAGCTACGGAGCACGTCCGCTACGTCGAGCGCTGCAAAAGTATATTGAAGATCCGCTGTCGGAAGCGTTGATCCAGGGCTCTCTACCCCGCCCGGCGGAATTGGAGATCTACTTGGGCGACAACGGCATTTACTGCCGGCAGATCGGCGATCTGGAAGGGCAGCCTGTAGCGGCCGGGGATGTAGAAATCTCAGCACCGGCGGCCGGAACGCCGCTTTACATGTTCTGAAATGCACGGGCCGGGCATGCCAGGCCCCTACGCATTATGGCGCAGCACTCTCCGGCACGTAATACTGAATCGTTCGTGCGCTGATGGCGTCGCCGCGCCTCACTTCCACATAGACGTTCCACTGACCGGCGTCGGGGAACACCGGTTTAGCGATATAAACTCCAGGGCTCACGGCCGGCGCATTGAACACCTTCACGTTCGTGTGCTCCGGCGTTTCAATCTGCAATGTCACTTTTGCTTGAATAAGCGGGTTATGCAGGTCGTCTTTCACATCGATTTCAAATGGAATAACGGCCTGTGTCTGCAGCATCGCTTTCGGTTCAAATCGGATAATGAAATTCCCCTCATGCTGCTGTTGGGCCAGAATAAGCCCGGCGGTGAGGATGAGAAGAACGGCGGCGGCCTTCACGGCTTCATTTTATTCCTTTGTCCCCGTTACTCGGCGCGGAGCGCATCCAGCGGGCTGACCGATGCGGCGCGGCGCGCGGGAATGAAGCTGGCCAGGATAGCTGAAATGCCCAGGATGGCAGCGACGGCAACCAGCGTGGGAACATCCCATGCGGGCGTGCCGAAAAGCAATTTGCGAATCGACATTGCCGCGGCGACCGAACAGGCCAAACCGAAGACAAGGCCGGTTGCCGTTAACACTCCCGCTTCCTTCAAAATGAGCCCGTAAACCATGCGGCGCTCAGCACCGAGCGCGATGCGAACGCCGATTTCGCGAGTCCTCTGGCTGACCGAGTATGCGATCACGCCGTAGAGGCCAACCGCGCCCAGCAGCAAGGCGAACCCGGCAAAACCTCCCACCAGCCAAGCCGAGGACCGATGTAGATAAGCCGACGGCGAATCGTTGATGCTTTCGGTCAGTGTAGTTCCATCGCGCGTGACAATGTCCGGGTTAATACGGCGCAGACTGGTCGTTAGGACGGGAAGGAGCGACTGCCCGGCTTGCGAAGTACGCACGATCAACCAAAAATCGTCGTCCGGACTCTGATTAAACGGAAGGTACTCAGCCGGCCAGATCTCCGAATCGAGAGGACCTTCCCGAATATCATCGACAATTCCAATGATTTGGCGGATCGATTTGGGCGTCAGCCCGTCGTCGCCGATCAGCTTGCCTAAAGGATCTTCGTTGGGGTAATACTTATTTGCCAGCGCCTGATTGATAATGGCGACGCGAGGCTTCGACCCATCCTCCGCGTCGGTGAAATAGCGGCCGCGCAGAAGCTTCGCGCCGATTGTCCTGAAGTAATCCGAACTCACATCGCGCTCGTTCACTTC
>DAISJE010000401.1:2929-4800 GCA_036821665.1 Bryobacteraceae bacterium
GTGTTCTCCGTTGTAGGGCCGTCCAACAAAGCGAATCCAATCCGTATTGCCGTTGAAAGTGACGGGTATCGTACTGCTAATAGCCACAGACTTCACTCCGGGCAGCGTCGAAACGCGATTGACAATTTGTCGCCCGAGGGCAGTAAGCTGCTGATCATTTGCATAGCTGGTTTTCGGAGCATTCGCCCGGAGTGTTAGTAAGTGCTCGGGCTGGAACCCCACATCCACACGCAGCAGACGAAACAAACTTTGGCCCAGCAGGCCGGCGCCTACCAGCAGTACGACGGCGACCGCCAACTCAACAATCACTAGCTTCGAGCCGAGCCGACGCCACGCGTTTCCGGCTGACCCACGGCTTCCTTCGGTCAAACCCTCCCGCATCTGCGAGAGCGAAAGATGCAACGCTGGTGTCAAAGAGAACAGTACCAGGGCAAGCAGCGCGATTGCTCCAGCAAACGCAAGGACGCGGGAATTCAGACCAAGGTTGAGCAAAAATGGCATCCCGGCCAGCATGCCTTCGGGAATCAGCCTCGCCAGCAGTTGAATGGCCCAATAGGCAGAAAGCAGACCAAAGGCGCACGCTACCGCAACGAGCACTAACCCCTCCACTACAAACTGCTGGATTAAGCGAGTGTGAGCCGCGCCAAGCGCTCGTCGCACAGCTATTTCACGCCTGCGACTCTCAGAGCGTACTAGCAGTAGGCTAGCCACATTTGTGCAAGCGATGAGAAGCAGCAGTACCGCCCCGCCCAGTAAGACAAGCAATATAGGACGAATATTTCCGGTAATCGCTTCGGAAAGGGGAAGCAAGCTCGCGCCCTGGCCGCGATTCGAACCGGGATACTCCTTTTCAAGCTGCTTTGCGATCGACGTGATGTTGGCCAACGCCGCCTGAATGGAGACGCCGTCCTTGAGCCGTGCAATAGCGCCCAGGTTGTGGCAACTTCGATTCTGCTCGCAATGCCCGGAGACGTCCAGTGGAGCCCAGAACTCTGCACCCGCCATCGGAGCAAAATGAAAATCGCGCGGCAGCACGCCAATGATGAGATACGGGGCGCCGTCGAGAGTGACGGTCTTTCCGATCACATCAGGTCGTCCACCATATCGCTTTTGCCAGGTTGCATTTGCCAGCAGGACGGTGCGGGGCGCACCTGGACGGTCCTCGCCATTAATGAAATCGCGTCCAAGCGCGGGAGTAACGCCGAGAGTGCGAAAGAAACCGGCGCTGACACGAGCGGCATGAGCGGGCTCAGCGCCGGACGGCGTGCTCACGGTGAATCCGCTATTACTGCACGCTTCGAGTGAGCTGAAAACGGTGTTGAGCCTTTTCCAATCGAGGTAATCGAAATAGGAAAGCGGCGACTGGGGAATCATTGCAACACGCTCGAACACGGCGACCAGGCGCCCTGGATCCCGATACGGCAGCGGCTTGATGAGCGCCGCATCTACAAAGGCAAAAATTGACACGCTCGCGCATATGCCGAGCGCCAGCACGAGGACCGCAACAGAACTGAAGCCTGGATTCTTGCGCGACTGCCGGATGGCAAAACGGAAATCCTGCACCAAATTTTCAATCAAAAGAATCGTGCTCCGTTCACGGTACGCCTCTTTAGCAGCCTCTAGGCCGCCCAGTTTCAAAAGCGCCGCCCGACGCGCTTCTTCAAGACTCATGCCGGAGCGGACATTATCGTCGATGTGCAATTGGAGGTGACTATCGATTTCATTGATCAGTTCGCGCTCGCGGCGCTTATGGGAGAGCAGACCGATGATTCTCAGCAGACAAGCGCGCAGCTGCTTCATGCGGAGTCCTTCGCGGGGGATAGAAACCGCGCCAGAATCGCCGTCGTCTGGGTCCAATCGCGCGTTTCCTT
>DAISJE010000402.1:0-4796 GCA_036821665.1 Bryobacteraceae bacterium
GCGCAATTCCCAACTGGTAATCGCCGGTGAACGGAGGCTGAAGCACCGCGCTCCAACGCACAGCAAATGTGGGGCGCGGCACGACTCGCATAACGGAAGGGTCGTGCATAGCCCAGACGAAATATCCGCGGGGCTCTACTCGCGACAATACCGGTTGCCCCTGAAAAGTATCGTTATCGAAATATTCCGCCAGCAGACCGTGGCCCGACTTAGCCGGTGGTTTGAGGACGCTCTCCGGTATTAGTGCCATCGACGATTGCGCATACACGCTTCCCAACGCCCAACGCACCTTCGCTTTACTTCCGAATTTTGCCTCAATACCCACGAGCGGCGTCACGATATGCGACGGCGTGCCGTAGTAATTTCCCAACATGGCATCCGGATCGTCGGCTGCCGGTCCGATCACCGCTATATTTTCCGGAACTTTTTCGAGTGGCAGGATGCCGCCTTTATTCTGCAGAAGCACAATCGACTTCTCAGCGGCTTCCAGCGCCACATCGGCGTGCGCGGATGAGGCTATTTCATCCGTTCCAATCTTCGAGAACCGCACTTTCTCGGGTGGATCGAACATGCCCAAACGGAATCGTGCTACAAACAGCCGCTCGACAGCCTGATTAATTTCCGATTCCTGAATGTATCCTTTTTGAACCGCTTCCACCAGAGTCTTGTACTCGGTTCCGCAGTCCAGATCCGTTCCGGCTTGAACCGCTTTGGCAGAAGCCTCGGCCATAGAATCCACAAAGTGGTGGCCTGTGTAGATATCTCCCACCGCTCCGCAGTCGCTCACAACGTAGCCTGAAAATTTCCATGCGCTCCGCAAGTTGTCCTTCAATAGAAACGTATTGGCGCAGGCCGGAGCTCCATTGATGGCGTTGTACGCGCACATCACCGAGTAAGCTCCCCCTTGCATCACGGTCTCGCGGAAAGCATATAGATATGTATCGTCCAGGTCTTGCTGGCTCACCTGAGCATTGAAGCCGTGGCGGATCGCTTCGGGTCCGCTGTGAACGGCAAAGTGTTTGGAGGTTGCAACCGTCTTTAAGTAATGAGGATCGTCGCCCTGCATGCCCTTAATAAAAGCGATGCCCATTTGCGCGGTCAAATAAGGATCTTCTCCGTACGTCTCCTGCCCGCGTCCCCATCTCGGATCGCGAAAAATGTTGATATTCGGCGACCAGAACGTCAGCCCGTGATAGCGTGCGTGATTCTTGTGCGCAATCGCGTCGTTGTACTTCGCGCGTGCTTCGGTCGAGATAATCTCCGCGATCCGGTGCTCCAGATCTGTGTCCCAGGTAGCCGCCAATCCAATGGCCTGAGGAAATACGGTTGCCAGACCGGCGCGCGCGACCCCGTGCAGCGCTTCATTCCACCAGCCGTACGCCGGGATTCCTAAACGCGGGATAGCCGGCGCGTTATCTTGCATCTGGCTGACTTTCTCGGCAAGCGTCATTCGCGAAACCAAGTCGGCGGCCCGTTGTTCGGGCGTTGCGCCGGGGTCCATGTAGATCGTTTTTTCGCCTCCCTGCGCCCAAATGCTGCCGGAGAGTAGCACTGCTAAGACCAGAGATCGCATCCTCATCAGTCTAATGCGTCTATATTGGCGAATCGTTTGCCGGGCTGCAGCCGTCTCTAATTTATGCGGTCTGCTGTTCGCATTCACCGCCGCTGGCGCGAGGCGCGAATGTTCGTCCGCGCCATGGCATCCGCGAACCATCCGATTCTTGCGCAGATTGTTCCGATTCGCCGCTGCAACCTGGCCTGCACGTATTGCAACGAGTTCGACCGCCATTCCCCCCCAGTATCGACTCCGGAGATGCTGCGGCGCATCGATAAGCTTGGCGAGCTTGGCACGTCCATTATTACGTTCAGTGGCGGAGAGCCGACCCTTCATCCTGACCTGGACCTTTTAATCCGGCGGGTGCGCCAGTGCGGAGCAATTGCGACTGTCATCACCAACGGCTACTTTCTCGTGCCGGACCGGATCAAACGGCTAAATGCCGCTGGGCTCGATTATCTGCAAATCAGCATCGACAACGTGCTTCCCGATGACGTTTCCAAGAAGAGCCTCAAGGTGCTTGATCGCAAGCTCGAGTGGCTGGCCCGATATGCGGAGTTCGATGTAACCATCAATTCCGTGCTCGGCAGCGAAATCACGCAGCCGGAAGATGCTTACACAATAGCCGCGCGCGCTCGCAAGCTCAGATTTAATAGCACAGTGGGCATCCTGCACGACGGTAGCGGGCAATTGCAAGCCTTAACCGCCACGCAGCGGGACGTCTATGAGCGAATTCTGAAGCTCGGAACAGGCTTGTTTTCCTTCGCCCATCTCGACTCGTTCCAGCACAACACAATTCGCGGGCTTCCCAATCCGTGGCACTGTCCGGCCGGCGGACGTTTTCTTTATATCTGCGAAGACGGGCTGGTTCACTACTGTTCACAACAGCGCGGCCATCCCGGCATTCCACTGGAGCAATATACGAAGCAAGATCTCCTGCGCGAAGGCACGACGCCAAAGGGCTGCGCACCGTTCTGTACGATCTCCTGTGTTCATCAGACCGCGATGCTGGATGAATTTCGCGCACATCCGCGTGAAACTCTTTACGGCATTATCGAGCGCCGTATGGAACGGAACCCGGGCTGGCAACCGCCTTTATCGGTTCGCGTGCTGGACCGCATGTTTGTGCGCGATTCTCGTACTCGGGATCGTTTCAGCGCACTCGCTCTGCGGATTTTCGGGATTCGCCGTTCGGAGAACTGAAAGGCGCCGGGAGACAAGCGATCGGCTTTCAGCGTTCGGCAGAATTTGGAGGCTGCGCGGCGTTTATATAGCGGGGCTGAAGCCCCGCGCAAGCTAAAGCTCGCCCCACCCCGTCTACGCGGCTTTTTCGGCGGCGATGATGTGCTGCGGGCCGATTGTGATGCGATGTTCCGGGGTCTGAAGGTTGACACTCATCAAAATGCGGTGGTCAACTTCGGCTTGCGCGTACAAAACTTTCCATTTGTGCAGCTCTTGTTTGCGTTTTTCGGCTGCCTGTTTACGGGCGTGTTCGTCGGCCTGGCGCTGTTGCGAAACAAAGCCAATTTCGGCTTTCTTCTTGTCGGCTCTGAGCTTTAGGAGCGTGTTGAGGGATTTATAGAACGCACGCTCGTGCGTGGTCTGGTAGCGCAGGAAGAGTGCGAGCTTCTTTTCTCCTTCGGAAGCCTCCATATCGAAGCAGAGCGTCTGCAATCGTATCGCGCGCTGCATCAACCAATAATGCTGCGCCATGCTTTCGACCAGCAGAATTTCAGTCGGGGTCCCCGGTCTGTGTTCAGCGCGGAGGCCCGCGTAAAATTCATCGAAGTCTTCCTGGTTTTCGTCCTCCACCATCCGGAACGTACCGGTGAGGCCATGACGAAAGGCGTTCCAGCAAATCGCCGATTTGCCTTCGGCGGATTTGGGTCCGGTACTCTTCTGCGCGTTCTGCTGGTTCGCCGCGACTTGGGCTTCGGTAGACATATGGAAAAATGCTCCTAAAACCAGTATGCGGGAGCGCTACAAGCGATTTGGAGTGATCTCTTTTGGAATCAGCGATATACGATCTGTGAACGCCTTCGGCCCTAGTGAGGCGTTTTCGACATGTATGATGAATGCGAATGCTTCGTACGTCGCTTGCGCTAGCTTCTTCATTTGCTTTTTTCTTTTTTTCAGGTTGTGGCACGCCTCCGAAGGAGTCACACCCGCCCGCTCTTAACCCTGAGCAAGCAGCCTCTTTGCTGCATTACAACAGCAAAGCGGAAGTATGGATGATTCATGTGAAGAAGAACAACCCCAGTTGCGAATACAAACTGGACCTTCCTGACCAGCACACACATCCGACCGAAATTGACGTGAGTCACATTGTGGTGTGTGGCGGCCGACCCGCTCCGATAGAGTTCGATGCGAGCGTTTCGTTCGCATACGACAAGGACCAGCAAAAGTGGGTTATCAGCAGGTTTTCGAGCTAGACCTTAGGTGATTCCTGCATTCCGCTCCGAAACGAGCGCGATGCTTGACCAGTCCCATTCCGCTTGACCATACGCCAACGCGGAGATCAAGTGATCCCGGATGACGCTCGCGACGGGCAGCGGTACATTCAATTCCTGCGCGGCTTCAATCGCGAGTCGAACATCTTTGAAGCCTAACTTCAGGGCGAAGCCGGCCGGTTCGAATTTTTCTTCGGCAACAGCCGCGCCGTAGTTTTTGTAGACAGGCGAGCCGAATAGCTCGCTCATTACGTGCAGAAAGAGTTGCCTGTGAACGCCTGCCCTTTGCACGGCAGCGAAAGCTTCGCCAAACGTCTCCAGCATGCTGGCAATCATGAAATTGCCGCATAATTTGACGAGATTGGCCTGCCAGGGCTCCTCGCCGGCAATGAGAGTGACGCGCCCGATTGCATCGAACAAGGGCCGGTAGCGCTCCAGTATTTCAGGATCGCCGGCCGGAACGACAATCAGCTTTTTTGCTTCGGCGGCCTCAGGACGTCCAAATACTGGGGCGCCGATATAAACCTGTTTGCGCTCGCGATGTGTCTTCGTAAGCTCGCGGGCCAGTGCAGTGCTGATCGTGCTGCTTGAAATATGCGCGGCACCGTTCTTCAATGCGGCTGCAAGGCCATCTTTGCCGTAAACGACCTCTGAAACGGCATGGTCATCCGAGAGCATAGTGAATACCGCGTCCGCATTGCGCGCCGCGTCCGCCGGTGTCTGGGCCACCTGCGCGCCCTCCCCAACAAGCGCCTCAGCTTTCTCTCGTGTGCGGTTGAAAACCGTCAATT
>DAISJE010000403.1:0-4787 GCA_036821665.1 Bryobacteraceae bacterium
GGCCTTGTCCAACTCGCCCAAATCGAGGTAAATCTGCGCCAGGTTTACGTCGACATTGCCCGCGCCATGATGATTTCCAGCGCTTCTGTAGATGGCATTGGCCTGAGCGAGATCCGCCTGAGCATTTCGCAGAAGCTCGTGCATGCGCTCCAGGCGGCCGGCCTTATCGGCAGAATTCAAATGCCCATTCGTTCTTTGTCCGGCGCGCTGCCTTTCACGCTGCGCGTCGATACTGCGCCGGAGTTGCATGGAAAGGAAGCGCTTGGCTTGCGCGATGTTTGTGAGCGACCGCGCCAGGTAGCTCTGCAAAGAAGGCCGCTTCCGAAAATACTCGATCGACGCCTCGAAATACTGCATGGCATGGTCGTAACGGCCTTCGCGCATCGCAATTCTGCCATATGCGGATTGGATATTGCCCAGCGTGATGAAATCATCCGTGTCGCGCATAACGGCTTCGGCCTCTTGCAGGATTTCGACTGCTTTTTTGGGCTCGCCGTTCTGGAATAAAATCCAGCTCTCCAAGGTCCGCATGACAGCGGCGATATATCGTAGGCCCACGGCGAGCGCCAATTCGATGCCGCGGCGTGTAACGTCCAATGCTTGATCGTATTCACCGGCTTTACGCAAACAGCGCGCTTTCCAGAGGCTCGCGATGACAGCTACTTCCGGATCCTCCAGCTCTCCTTGAAGTTCGAGCACGGTTTGCAAGTGGCCGAGGGCCGCGGGCAGTTCCTCGCGTCGCATCGCCAACACCGCTTCCGCAAGGCGTAAATACACGT
Organism: Bryobacteraceae bacterium; assembly: GCA_036821665.1. Classification (GTDB taxonomy): domain Bacteria; phylum Acidobacteriota; class Terriglobia; order Bryobacterales; family Bryobacteraceae; genus Bog-105. The sequence goes on from DAISJE010000403.1 coordinate 780, forward strand.
AATCGCCAAGTGGGAGCTGCTGCCGGACGTTTTTTGGAAATTTTTGCAAAAGCCAGGAGAGCAAGTCATTAGCGTCATATCCGACATCCAGCCACTCGCCCACGCAGCCTAACGCCCGGCCTGCATCAGGCTGGCCCGGGTGAATTTTTTCGATCTGCTGACGATGCTCATCAAGCAGCGCGATCCCGGCAGCGATGTGCCTGTCTCGGAGCGAATGGCGAAGTTCCTCGAATAAACACCGCGACTCCATTGGTATCCATTAAACCAGGACACTGCCAGTGTTCCTGTTTCGGATTCCCGCGATATCCTCGAAGCGTATGGGCGCTAACCCGGCGAGCATCATCGCCGATGGTAACGAAAGAACCGGACGCCGCATTGCGTTAGTTAGCATGAGCGCCGGCGCCGGGCTCGCAGTGGCAAAGCTGCTGGTCGGGGTACACGCGGGATCGACATCGGTCATCTCCGACGGGCTCGAGGCCGCGGGCGATGTGCTCTCTTCCGGCATCGTTTATGCAGGCTTGTGGCTTGCGAGTAAGCCTCCCGATTACGAACATCCATATGGCCACGGCCGCTATGAAACACTGGCTGGTCTTGCTGTCGGCGCCATGCTGCTTCTAACCGGCGCAGCAATCGGGTGGCATAGCATCATCTCGCTCGGCAAACGCACACAGCTTCCGTTCTATGCGCTTTATCCACTTTTTGCCGCGATTTTTGTCAAAATCGGACTTGCGGCCGTAAAGTTTCGTACCGGGCGGAATATCGCAAGCACGTCACTTCTTGCGGACGCCTGGCATGACATCACCGATTTACTCTCTACTTCAGTCGCGCTCCTCTGTGTCTTCCTGACCCTAGCGAACCCACAGCGCTTTGGGATGGCTGATCAGATCGGTGGAATCGCGATTGGCTTGATTATTTTCTTTCTCTCCGGGAAGGTCGTGCTGCGCACGGTGGGTCAACTGCTGGATACGATGCCGGAGCCGGCAAAAATGGCCGAAATCCGAGCAGCGGCGCTGGGAGTACCCGGCGCATTGGGAATTGAGAAATGCTTCGCACGTCGTACGGGCCTGAAATATCACGTCGATCTCCACCTGGAAGTGGATCCGGATATGACGGTTCAGGAATCGCACGAGATCGCTAAAGGCGTGAAATTCGCTATTAAGGGGACGGTGCCGTGGGTAGCCGATGTTTTGGTACACGTGGAGCCTTCACCGCTACCCCATGCCGGCGTCAATCAGATTTCGCCGTTGAAACGCACGCATGGAAAATAGGGAAATTGCGCGGCTGCTTCACGAGACCGCCGATCTGATGGAAGTGGCCGGCGAAGATGGCTTTCGGATTCGCAGCTATCGCAATGCGGCCGCCGTGATCGCCGGTTATCCGGAACGAATCACGGATATCGTCTGTAATCCCGAAAGAAAAGTAACCGATATCCCCGGAATCGGGAAGGGCCTCGCATTCGTGCTGGCGGAAATTTGCGAACGCGGCTCGTTCGATCGCCGCGATGAAATGCTGGCGAGATATCCTGCGTCCGCGCTTGAGCTTCTCAAAATTCAAGGCTTAGGACCCAAAAGTATCGCGCTTCTCTATGAACATCATGGAGTAAGGACTGTTGACGATCTGGAGCGTATCTGCCGCGAACAGAAGCTGCGAACATTGCCCCGCATGGGCGCAAAACTCGAAGAAAAAGTTCTGCGCTCGATTGAAGCGTACCGGAAGAGCGCGGGCCGTTTTCTGCTCAGCTATGGACGGCGCACGGCCGATGAACTCATCGCGGAATTTCGGGCTCTCCCGGATATTGAACGAGTGGAAGCTGCAGGTAGTCTTCGGCGCGGCCGGGAGACCGTTGGCGATCTCGATATTCTGGTGACCGGTGCGGGAGCGGGGGCGGCGCTCGGCCTGATTGTCGCGCATCCGAAAACGCAGGAGTTGCTGGGTCAGGGGGCAAACAAGGCGAGCGTTAGTTATGGACTGGAACGTCTTCAAGTGGATGTTCGCGCGCTGCCGCACGAGAGCTTCGGGGCTGCGATGCAGTACTTCACCGGAAGCAAGGAACATAACGTCGTACTTCGCACGAATGCAATCAAGCAAGGCCTGACCCTGAACGAGTACGGTCTTTTCACTCTGGAATCGAACGAACGCGTGGGGGGCGAGACCGAAAACGAGATCTACCAACGCTTGGGTTACGCCTGGGTACCGCCCGAGCTTCGCGAAAACAGTGGAGAGCTGGAGGCCGCGCAAAGCGGCACGTTGCCCAAGCTGGTCGAGCTGAGCGACTTGCGAGGCGATGTGCACATGCATACCACCGCAACCGATGGTCGTGCCACACTTCGCGAGATGGCCGAAGCAGCCGCGGCCCTTGGTTACGAGTACATCGCGATAACGGACCATTCGAAAGCGCTTGCAATGTCGAACGGTCTCGACGAAGAACGCGTCGTCGCTTTCGCGCGCGAAGTTCGTGAACTAAACCGCGATGGTCTGCCGCTGCGTATCTTTTCAGGATTAGAATGCGACATCTTGCGCGATGGCGCGATGGATATTGCGGAAGACGCGCTGGCGGAACTGGATCTGGTTATCGGCAGCGTACACAGCTACTTCAATATTGAACCCGCGGAGATGACAGACCGCCTGTTGCACGCACTGGAATCGCCGTCGATCCGAATCGTCGGCCACGCGACCGGCCGTATTCTCTTGCAGAGGGAATCGTATGCTTTCGATTTCGAGCGAATTGCGGCCAAAGCAGCCGAGCGGCGTGTTTTCTTCGAGATCAACGCGAGTCCGGAACGGTTAGATCTTCCGAGCCAGCTTGTCCGCGCTGCGAAGCGTAAAGGATGTAAATTTACGATCTCTACCGACGCGCATCGGCCCGCGCACTTGCACAACATGCGGTATGGCGTGATTACAGCACGCCGCGGCTGGCTGGAAGCGGCGGATGTGATGAACACGCGGAGCGCGGAGGAGTTTGAGGCAGTGTTACGGAGGCGGGTTGCGGCCTAAGGCAGTTAATTTGGAGCGCTGTAGTTCAAGGCTGAATCCGCGAAACGACCGGCAATTGACCATCGGTAAACCATCCCTCCACCGAAGATCAGCAATAAGCTAATCACAATACCGGAAACAGGAGCCTTGAAAAGCTCCCAGTTGTAAGTGAGAATAGTTTCAACTTGCGCAGGGTCATCGGGATCATAACTGATCCTATGAGCAGTGCCGGGTTCGTATGATTCCAGAGCGGAACGCACGATACGTTCCGAACCCCAACGAAAGGCGACGCCTGTAAGACGGTGTCCTTCGGCCTCGTAATCAAACGTCAAACGTGCTCCTACCCACGAAATCTCTTTACGAACCAGGATTGCATTTGTACGTGGCCAGTGTGCTACCCTGGCCCACGCTCCGCAGGCGAGCCAACAACTGATACCAAACACCGTTACACCTACAAAAATTACAAACGACCCCATCGCTTTGTATACGAATCGTTCGCTTCGACTTGGTAGTTCGAATTTCGGGGTGGATTCAGTGGGATTACCTCGTCTCCGGTAGGTATCGGACGCGCTGAAAAAAAAGAATGCCGCCAGCAGCATCAAGGCATAAGGCTTAACCCAGCCATCGGGCGAGGGGTCTCGAAAATCCAAGTAACTCTCGATGCCCAAGTAGCCGCCGCAAAAGCAGAACAAAATCACTTTGCCCAGTGGCGTCATTCAAATTCCAATGACTCCAGCCTACTTCAATCCGCTCGGTTGAGTTTTGAACGTCGTACTAGGACTTAGGGGCCTTGGTTGCGTCGATTTAGGCCGACGGGGCCGTCGGCCGCGGGATAGGCGTCCGCCCCACACGATCTATTTCCGTTGGCGAGCTCGATGGCTTGCAGGGCCCAGATCGGCTAACTGTTCCATACTCTTTTCGGGAATTGAGACCGCCAGAAGCAAGTTATTGCCTTTCACCGCGAGCGTCATATTATCCAAAGCGCTCGCCAGGATGGCGGCTCGCGGATCCTTCTGCCGCTCCATCTGCAGCATA
>DAISJE010000404.1:0-4785 GCA_036821665.1 Bryobacteraceae bacterium
GGCGGCCTACGAGGCCGCCGCAGCCCGAGGGGCCGCCCCACCCAGAAACACCAACCGGAATGTTCAAACTCCTGCCGGCGAGCTAAAGCTCGCCGCTGCACGATGAATCGTGCGCCACAATTTATTGAAACGTCAGAGTTTTGCTCGTTTGTCCGGCCGAGTTATTCATGGTCACCGCTACCGAGCCGATTTGCGTTACATCGCCGGTCGCCGGGAAGCTAGCCTGCATCGCGAACGCGCCACCCGCCTGGTTGCTTGTAAAGAAGTATTGATGAAAGTTCGGGCGCGAGTCGACCGAGATGCCGCCGGGCGTTAAAATCTTTCCGCTTGTGTCGTAAAAAATGAATGACATTTGCCCCGTGCTGTACGTGTTGTCAAAACCGTTGACGGTAACCACCAGATTCGGCGATTGGCGGACTGCAGTAGCCGAAGCGATCTGTACTTGAGCAGGCGAAATCGAATACGACTGGCTGTAGGGCGCAGTGTTCGGGAAAGAGAGTGTAAAAGTAATCGTTCCGGCCGTGGTTCCGGTCTGGAATGTAATGGCCGACTGATTGTTATAAGTCGCATTCTGTGATCCGGGTGCAACGTTCACCTGCAGTTGCCGGCCGCCCGTTACGGGGAAAATAACCGCCGGATCGTCGCTTACGTTGGCGACCGATGGCGCGAATTGCATACTGAGTTGACCGATCGCGCTCACCGGCCGGAGCGGCTGCGAACTGGACGGTTAAGGTCACCTGCTGCTGGCTGGTCAGCGTAGGCTGACTCAATTGAAACGAAAAGCTGGGTAGCGGCGATGCCACTTCCAATCCGGTTAGGGAAAATGTTCGCGTACCGATCGTGAGCGAGCCTGTGTATGTCCCGGCACTTCCCGCGGAGAATGCGATCTGAAAGGTGATGGAAGCACCCGGCTGAATTGTCGCAGGCATGGCCGGCGCGCCGGATAAGGTGAAGGCGCTACCGGAAACGGTCAGAGTTTGGACCGCCACCGCGTTGAACGAAGTACTTGGATTTGTCACCGTGAATTTCAAAAGCGCGCTTGCGTTAGTGCCTGGCACTACTTGCCCGAAGTTGATCGGTGTCGCCGCTTGCGGTAAACCGCGAACCCCGGTTGCGTCTACATACGAAATCTGGAGCGCATCGATGTCCGTCAGCACTACGCCTGTTCCCTGGATCGGATACTGATTCGAACCGACGACCAACGTTGCGGTAGTGAGGCCCGCCTGGCCGGGCGCAAATGTGACCGTGAAGGTGGCCGCTCCGCCGGCGGCGATTGTGGACGGAACTGCCGAAGTAGTCAAAGCAAAAGCGCTGCTGGCGAAAATCTGGCTTTGAAGGGAAATAGCCGGAGTATTGAGCACGCCGCCTGATTGGTTCGTCAGCGTGAACGTATAGGAAGCTGTTGCGCTAACGGAAACGTTGCCAAAATCCAGCCGTGAGGCACCGCTCGGCTGCAGAACAACGCTGCCGTTTCCGGGGTTGTAACTGAGGGCGAACTGCGGGGCCGTGCCGTTGCCCTGCAGAGTTGAAATCGGTGCTATTGTGCCGGTACACGGCGTCCCTGGCGTGCCGCTGCCGAACACACAGCCGTTTTGCTGCACGGCATAGGCGGCTTGAAGATATCCAAATAGCGAGCCTACGCTTGAGGGCCTGAAGTTCAGCGTAAACTGCAGCGAATTACCGGGAGCTAGAGTCGCGTTTTGATTGAGTCCCGTAACTGTGAAATCCGGACTCAAAACAGCGCTGCCCGCCGCGCTTCCAACATAAATTTGAGCGACCAGAACGGTCGAAGCAGATATGTTCTTAACGTTGATGACGATGTTAGAAGCGGAATACTGCGGAGTATCGGTGAACTGATATGCGCTCGACAGAGACGTATCCGGCGTATTGCCCGACGGATCATGAATGGCAAAAGAAAGTGTCTGGGCCGCCAGGGAGCCGCAGATGAAAAGAGGAAGTAAAAGGAGTTTCACTTGGCTGCCTCCTCGCGCGTGCGCACGGTGGGCAAAACGAATAGCTCTGCTTGCAAGCCCGCTACATGCAAGGCCCAGTCTTGATTCGTACTGACCGATGACAAATGCAGCCATTCGGACGACATTCGTTCGATGGTCACGTCTCCGGGAACGGATACAGTCTGTCGCAGCCCGTTGGCAGTTTCGATTGCCAGTCCCTTCGGTTCGTGAGAGATTAACGCAGATTGCTGCGCGAAAGCCGGACCACTGGCTCCCGGAATAGCATCCGCGCCGACTAACTCGCCTGTTGAGAGCGTCGCCGTCGCGCGCGAGGTGCTGCCATCGTTATTCAGGATCAACAGTTGAGCGCGATCCGGTCCGTCAGCTTTTAGAGATGTCACGCGTCCATCGAGCGGCGCGAGCGGATAGAGCCGAAAGCCCGCGCTCGTCCAGCGCAGAAGCGCATGTTCGGAAGGCAACCACGCAATCGCGCTTTCGGCATCGCCGTCGACATTCAAGACAGGCTTGCTTTCGTGCGATTCGTATTTGGCGAGAGCTACACCATCGGCTTTCACCAATCGAATCGTGCCGTTTTTTGCCATCAGGCCGGCGCGGTCGGAAAAGCTGACCGCATCGGCGGATGCGAAAGGTTTGCTTGCAACGATGAAGTTCGCGGCCAGCCCATAGACAGCGCGTACCGAGCCGTCCGAACATCTGACGACTCCAATTTGCGGCGCGCCGACTTCCGCATAAAGCATTCCGGCGGTGAGCACAGGCAAAATAATTCGAACGATACGAGACCTCATGCGAGCGACTCCTGGGCTTGAATTTGGATCGGGACTGAACTACGGATGACCGACGCTAACGGTTGGCGAGCCGATGCTAAGAGAGGGAGCAGGCGCACTGGAACCGCTGCTCTTCCCTCGGCCGGCGAAGGCGAGTCCGGCTCCGGCCCCGGCTGCAATGGCCGCGATTACAATCCATTTCTTGTGGCTATGCGACTGGCTGCCCGGCGGCACGGAACTTGTGATAGAAACGGCGGGCTGAGGTTTCAGCGGAGCCGCAGCCGGAGTAAGGGCGTGAGCTGCAGGAATTGTATTTGCGGTGGGCGATTGAACCGTCGCTGGTTTTGGAACCGGAATGGACTGCGGCGTTGTCGCGATCTGAGCCGGAGCCGCCGGCAGGGGCTCTGTCATGATCGGCATTGGCGCTGCAGGCTGAGGGTCTGCTGCGACGGAGGGAGCAGAAGTAGCTACTAGTTTTTTCTCAATAAGAACACCGGCATGAGCAGTACCTTTTACAGCGGTCACTCGGATTGCAACCACGCCAGGGGTATTACCCCACTTCACCGCAGCTAATCGGGCACGACCGGATTGATCCGTATAACTTACCGTCGCGTGGGAACCATCCGCGAAAACCCCCGTGGGCTCCGTATCGGGCAAGCGAACGGCCACCGCGGCATCCACAACAGGGCCGCCATCTGAACCGGTGACCTCAACCGTAAAGCCGCTTCCCGCGTCGGAATTCACCGAGGCCGAGCCGGTATCGCCGCCCAGGACACGGATTTGCAGGTCTTGTAGTTCCGACGAATTACCGGAACCGGCGGGATTCTCGACAATCTGGGCGCTGAGCGGAGCGGTAACCAGCAGCGGAATCAGAACAAAGGGAAGGAACGGAGTTAAATATTTCATACGGTCTCTTACGCGCGGCCTTATACGACCAGCTACGTTTGAGCGCCGCGTTAAAACTGAACGAGTTGGATCAGGATAACCGTGACGTTATCGGGCCCACCCGCGCTCTTCGCGGCGTCGATGAGATAGTGGGCTTTTTCGGGAAGACTTTTCTCGGAATCGAGTGTCTCCTGCAATGTTTTTTCGGTTACGACTCCATGCAAACCGTCGCAGCACAGCAAAACCTGATCGCCCGGATCCATCTGAATGATACGGGAAAAGATGCGAAGCTGCTCGCCGGCTCCGACCGCCATGGTAAGCACATGCCGCATCGGATGTTTCTTTAAGGCTTCGTCGCTGAGTCCAAGGCGGGATCCCACCTCCGCGACCCACGTCTGGTCTTCCGTCACGAGCGAAAGCTGTCCCTTGGAAATGAGATACGCCCGGCTATCGCCGACGCTACCAATTTGAAGACGCGCGTCCCCTACATCTCGCGCGACGAGCAAGGTAGTTCCCATTCCCTCCCATTCTGGGTTGACTTCTGCTGCCTGCCGCACCGCGCGATTGGCTTCGTTGAACCCTTGTTCGAGCGCATCGATCCCGTCATTCTGGGCGGCAAGCAAGTGTTCGTAAATGGTCTCGGCGCTTAAATAAGAAGCGCGTTCACCGGCAATCGCCCCACCCATTCCGTCGGCCAATACAAAAATTCCCGACTCGGTGTCGCTGATGAAATAGTCTTCGTTATTTGAGCGGACGCATCCAGGATCTGAAAGGCCGAAAGCCTCGAACATAAAGGCTCTAAAATTATACTTGCTAGCGGTAGCTGACGTGAAAAACTCCTCGTGTCGTGTTTCCGGGGCAAAGCGGACAGGCACGACTGCCGCTCGCGCGTTCAGCATGTCTCGGTGTTAGAGCCGTGCCGTCGGGGTCTGTGAAAAAATTGGCTCAACCGCTCCCGAATGCGCTAAAGCGGACGTGCTTCTGCACGTCAGGTCGCGGCTCTGCATGAAGGTCAACGACTTACGAAAGGGTTTCTCTCCGTGAGCGAATTTTTTCACCAAATCGTTGCGCTCAGGACAGCCGAGCCAGTCCCGTTTTGCGAGGTATTTCGATGTGGAAATTCGGAGCACATCGCGCTTCCGCAGAGCGGGGCTGCGAGCCCC
>DAISJE010000405.1:0-4781 GCA_036821665.1 Bryobacteraceae bacterium
TGACTGCTCCGATTACCAATCCGGTTGAAAGCAAAATGCAACTCTCGCCCAGCACCAGAAGAAAGACATGCCGCCCGGTTGCGCCGAGCGCCATGCGAATCCCGATTTCATTTCTGCGCCGCGCGACAAGATATGAAATCAGGCCATATAGGCCGATTGCCGAAAGTATTCCTGCCAGAATTCCGAACCCACTCGATAGCGATGCCATCAAGCGCTCTGGTTGAAGCGACTCTTCAATTTGATTTTCGAATTCCCGAAATTCGAAGTGCGCGCCGGGGTCGGCGTGCAGTATGGCCCGCTTCAACGACGGTATCAATTGGCTAGGCGGCAGGCTGGAATAGACCAAGAGCTTGTTGCTCAGAAGGGGTTCGGGGTCCTGCGACAACGGCGTATAGAAAATCGGCTGAAAACTCTCGCGCAGGCTTCGGTACTTGCTATCTCCAACCAGGCCGATGATCTGATACACCATCTCCGGTTGTGAAGGCGTCGGCTCTACATGGAAACTGCGCCCAATTGGATTCGGTGACTTTGCTATTTGTCGTGCGAACGACTCATTTACAATCGCGACTTTCGGCGAATCTGACCTGTCGTGATCGTCGAAATCGCGTCCTGCCCGCAATTGCATATCGAGGGTTTGGAAGTAGCCTGGGCTGACCCGGTTGAGCAGTGAATCGATTCCCCGATCCGAGGTCGAGCCGTTCATCCAGACTTTATTGCTCCATGACCTCCCGCCGACGGGAACCACGCTTGCATCCGAGACGGAAATCACGCCGGGAACGGCGCGCACCCGTTCGAGCAGCGCGCGCTGATAAGCCGGCTTTACGGCCGCCGGGTTGGCGCGAGCGAAGGACAGATCGGCAATCAGGATTCCGCGCTGCCGGAACCCGGTTGGAACGTCCGATAGATTCTGCAGGCTGCGCACGAATAAAAGTGCTCCAACAACTAATACCAGCGATAGCGCCACTTGCGCCATGACCAGCAAGCGCCTCACGCTAAAGCCTTCGTGCCCTGCGGTCATTCCGCGGCTGGCCACTTTCAGAACAGGGCCGGGGTCAAGTCGTGACGCTCGTAAAGCGGGTGCTAAGCCAAATAGCAGGCAGGTGAGAATTGCCAGGCTGATGGTGAATGTTAATACTCGCCAGTCCGGATGCACATCGAGGTGAATCGAATTTGCATCCGCGCTGAGCAAAGAAATTAATACCCGGCTCAGGGCGGCGGCAACGAGCAAGCCGAGCCCCGCGCCCAGTGCTGCGATAAACAGGTTTTCTGTCATCAATTGACGGATGACACGCGCGCGCGAAGCTCCGATGGACATGCGCAGCGCGATTTCGCGTTGCCTCACACTCGCCCTCGCGAGCATCAGATTTGCAAGATTCGCGCAGGTGATCAGCAAAACCAGGCTGGCGATAGCCAGCAGCATTAAAAGCGGCGTTGAATATTGCGCTCGCAGTTCGGATACTCCCGTGGCCGCTGGTATCGCAGTGAGCTTCATGCCGAGGTAGTTGCCGATGCTTGCTTTCGGGTAATTGGGAGGTAACGACGATGCAAAAACCGCGGCCGAAACTGTGGCCAGATGCGCGGCTGCTTTCGGTATTGACCAACCGGGTTTCAACCGGCCCATTACGTTCAGCCACCAGAAGGTGCCTGCATCCAGAGCGTTGAACCAAGCCGGAGTGACGGAGCAAAGTGGAAGCGCCACCTGAAAACTGCTGCCGACTTCCAGGCCCGAAAAGCCGGGCGGACTTATACCGATGATTTGGACGGAGTGGCCATTCAGATTCAGGCTGCGGCCAATTACGGAGGTATCGCCGCCAAACTCGCTCTGCCAGAATGCATAGCTGATGACAGCACCGGGAAATCCGCAGCCCCGATAATCATCCGCCGCCGCGAAGAGTCTTCCGGCCGCCGGCTTAATGCCCAGGACCGGAAAGAACTCACCGCTCACCCACAGGCTTGGAACCATGCGGACCTCGCCCCGAGGAGAGAGATTCAGGTCGCCATCTGACCAGGCAAACACACCGGAGAATGCCTGCTGCCGCTTGCGAACTTGCTCCCAAATCGGATACGTGAGTACCGCATCGCCGTTTACGCTGCCGCGCGCGCCACTCATATCGCGCACATAGATTGCGGCGAGTTGCTGTGGATTCTTAACCGGAAGCATACGAAGGCGAATAGCATCCAGAACCTGAAAAATAGCCGTATTGGCCCCAATCCCGAGTGCGAGTGAAAGAAGAGCCGCCAGGCTAAAGACCGGGTTAGACCGCAGCATGCGAATACCGTAAGTCAGATCCTGTGCGATAGCCTGAAATGCCGAAATGCCCCAGGAATCCCGAGTATCGTCCTTGATTTGTTCCACGCCGCCAAACTCGATTCGCGCGCGGCGATTCGCTTCTGCCGGAAGCATTCCCCGATCGACGTATTTCGCGGTCTGGTGTTCCAGATGGAACCGCAGTTCGTCCTCCAGGTCGCGTTCCACCGCCCGTTTGCGGAACACGGACCGTAACCGGAAAAGGATATCTTTGAGCATGCATCGACTCCTGTATTGCTTCTACAAGAGAACTGTAGCTTACTTTCTTGTCGAAGTGCAAGGGGAGAAACCGGTGTCCCAAAATGCGAAACCTTTCCGTGCACAATGAGGAATTAGCAATTCGATGAAACGATTCACCCCTTTCCTAGCTTGCGCAGGCTTGTTGATAACCTCTGCCTTCTCTCTTCAAGCCGATTGGCCCACCTTCGGTCATGACCCCCAGCGGTCCGGATGGGCCCCGGAAGAAACGAGGCTTTCAACTCAGAATGCGAAAGATCTCGAACTGAAGTGGTCCATTCAGCTCGACAACATGCCTCTGGCACTCGATGCGCTCACCGCGCCCGTTGTGGCGAGGGATGTCGTCACGCCGTCCGGCATCAAGACGATTGTCTACGTAGCGGGCAGTTCGAATCACTTATTTGCAGTCGATGTTTCGAACGGCAGCCTGGTGTGGCAACGAACCTTTCAAAGCTACGTCACCGCAAAGCAGGAATCGTACTACCTCTGCCCCAACGCTGTGAACGCGACGCCGGTTATCGATCGCCGGCAGAACTTGATCTTTGCCGTTGCATATGACGGAAGGTTGTTCGGCCTGGATCTGGGTACCGGAAGCATCCGGTTCGGCCCCTACCAATTCGTTCCGCCGTTTGCAAAGCCCTGGAGCCTGAACCTCAACAATGGATTCATTTACACGACTACTTCGCAGGGTTGCGGCGGCGATCGCTCCGGCATTTATTCCATGCGAGTCGATGATCCCACCTACCGATCCGGTTATGAATTGCTGGTGCGAAGCGGATCGGGCGCCGGAATGTGGGCGCGCGGCGGGACCGCCATCGGACTGAACGGCACGGTCTATGCCAGCACGGGCGACGGCGCGTTCAATCCTCCGGATGGAGATTTCGGCAGTACCTTTCTTGCGGTGTCCGCACCGGATTTGAAGGTTGCCGATTATTTTACTCCGCTGAATTGGAACGAAGTGAACAAGAGAGATCTCGATCTTCCTTCGGGCGGCTTTCTCGAAACTATCATTTGCTCGTAGGGGGCGGCAAAGAGTCGGTGGTTTATCTCCTGAACGCGGACAAGCTCGGCGATAAGGACCATCAAACGCCTTTGTACACGTCTCCTCAGCTCGGAAACGAAAAGAAGGTGCTGGAAGAAAAAGGATTGTGGGGCGCTCCGGCTATGTGGAAGGATGAAAACGGCCAGCCCTGGATTTACGTCACGCTTTGGGGCGAGCCAGCCCAAAATATAGCGGGTTCCGCCCTGACCAATGGTCCAGCGCCGCACGGCTCGGTACTTGCCTTTCGAGTCGAAATGGACAAACCGAATACGCCCTCCTTGAAGCTTGCCTGGATTTCGCCCGATGTGAATCTGCCGGATGCGCCCGCCGTCGCGAATGGCGTCCTGTTTGTGGTTGCGACCGGTGAAAATCCTCGGCAGGACAAGATCATCGGCAAAACCAACTTCAAGAGCGAGCAGGACTGGAAAAATAACCTGCTTACCACCCAAGAGCGCAGCGCCGGAACGCATCCCGCCGTACTAATGGCTCTCGATGCAAAGACAGGAAAGCTGCTTTATCAGAGCGGTGACGCAATGAAGAGTTGGAATCACTTCGGCGGCCTCGCGATCGATGACGGGAAAATCTACGCTGTCGACCATAGTTCGACGCTGTATTGCTTCGGCCTAAGTAATCGTTAGACAAAATTTCGTTTTCCTGAATCTGGGAAGGATTTGGTGGGGCAGCTCCCTGAGCTGCGCCGGGCGCCCTCGCCCGGCTGTTCAAGAACTCAACAATTTAAACGAGGCGGAAGAGGCGTCGCGGATTCTGCTCCACCAAAACTAAATGACATTGGGATTTCGTCTGCGGTGGGCTCGCAGCCTAATGTCACTTAGTGTCCAGACGCGGACACGTTTTGTGGGGCGGGATGGCATCCCGCGCGGCGGTTGGTTACCGCCGCCCAGCCGTCGCGCCTGAAGATCGCAACCTGCAACTCCTTCGATAATCTCGCTCGCTGGCCTTTGCCTCGTGATTTTCAGCATTTGTTTCCGCCATCTGTCCGGCCTTCGATTTGTGATTTTACCGGATGCTCTACGGAAGCGGGTCTGCTCCACCCGGCTTTACCGAATAGCAGATCGTAGAGAATGGGCGATGATTTGGTGGGCAGGCGCTTTGTCGAGGTGCCCTGCGGGAGCGTTTATCTCGCGCTCAATGATGACTTCGCCCCCCGCTCGATTTTCTCAAGCACGGAGCGAA
>DAISJE010000406.1:0-4734 GCA_036821665.1 Bryobacteraceae bacterium
CGAAACCGGAATGGAACAGTCTAAAGCGGTGGAAGCTAGCGCGGACTATCGTTACGCACGCAGCATAACTACCAACTTAATGTTAGTTAGTAACAGCATTCCCTAAAGCAATTCGTCAGCCATTCGCTCTGAAAATATATCTAACAGTATTCTACAGATAAGCTTCGCGTACGCTACTAGAATTCACTGGACTTTTTAAGCTTCGCCATCGGCTCGTAAGTTGCTATATATAAAGCGTTTGGTGCGGATGGGGAGACTTGAACTCCCACGCCCTTGCGAGCGCTGGAACCTAAATCCAGTGCGTCTGCCAATTCCGCCACATCCGCGTGCGGTGACTGAATTAGTTTAACGCAGCAGCGCGGTTTGGACGTTTTTCAAGCCGCCGGGCCGCGTCTCAAGAAAACTCAAAAACTCGCTCGTATTTCGAGTCAATTGCGGGAACGTGGCGACCACGTTTTGATCGGGATCGAGGATCGCATAAAACGGAATCGAAACCGTACCGAATTTCTGGTCTTCGAACTTTTGATTTCTTTCCGAAGCTGCGTCCGTTCCGTCGGTATAGAGATCTACCGTCACGAGGTCCTTCAGAGCAGCCTGGATCTCGGGGCGCGGAAACATGTTCGCTTTCATCCAATGGCAATTCGTACACGCATAACCGGTAAAGTTCACCAGCACGAGTTTGTTCTGCTGGCGTGCCGCGGCGAGCGCGGCATCAAGCTGGTTCTTGAAGTAGTTGGCCGGCGCCGCTTGTGCTTGCGCAGGGCCGCCGAAAACCGTACCCGATGATTCCGGCACGAACGCATCGAGATCACCCAAACGACCGCCGAACAGGCCCGGAATCAGACTGATCGAGAAGATTAAGAACAGCGCGGCAATCAGCGCGCGCGCGACGCCCAGCCGGTCATCCCGCTTAATTCCCTCCATCGGCAGTAATCCGAGCAGGTAAAGACCAGGCAACGCGAAGAGCACAATCCACGCAGCAAGGAACCGCTCGCGGGAGAGCCAGTGCGTTTGCAGAACCTGATCGACGTTGCCCAGATACTTCAACATGACCGCCAGCACGATGAACCCGAGCACGACTTTAACCCTCACCATCCAACCGCCGCTGCGCGGAAGCTTTTGCAGATAGGAAGGAAATAGCGCTAACAGAAAGAACGGCGCCGCGAGACCGGTTGCAAACGCGAGCATCCCAAGGACAGGCTGTATGCCTTTCGTTTGCACGGAAGCGATGAGCAGCGGCCCGACAATCGGCCCAATGCAGGCAAACGAGGTGAGCGAAAATGTCAGCCCCATTAAAAGCGTGCCTATATATCCGCCGCCTTCCGACGCGCTATTCAGTTTCGTAAGCAAACCGGAAGGCAAACGCAATTCAAACGCGCCCAGCAAACTCAACCCGAAAACAAAGAACACGGCAGCGATAAATCCGTTCACCCAAGGACTCGATCCGAGTTGCACGACTCCGAACGGTCCCGCAACGGCCGTCACCAGGAATCCCAAACCGGTGAAGAGAACAATGATGCCCAGGCAGAAGATCAGCGCTTGCAACCAAGCTCCGCGCTGCCCCTGATTCGATGAACTGCTCCGCTGATTTAAGAAGAACGAAACCGTAATCGGAATCATGGGAAATACACAGGGCGTGAAGAGAGCAGCGAGCCCAAATCCAAACGCCGTGAGCAGGAATGGAAGAAGGCTCTGTGAAGAATTCGCTGCGTAGTTTACAGGTGAGTTGGCCTGCGGCTGGTTTGTCCCTGGCCCGTTTGTACCCGGCTGATTTGGTCCCGCAGCGGCTTTGCTAATGACCGGAACCAATGCATAGCCGGCGGGTATGCTGAAACTCGTACCTGGCGCACCTTTGGTAATTTGAATGCCGGCTGTTTGAGTCTTCTTGACCGGAGGAAGGCACTTCACATCCGAGCAGACTTGGTAACGGACCGATGTTTCAAGTTCTGTAGCGCCGTTTGCGGCGTTGGTCATTACTACCTCAACAATGAAGCGAGCAGTTCCGGTATACGTCTCAGTGTCGATTTGGAAGTTCGGGTCCAGCTTTCGCACGGGTTGAGGGCGGAAGACCTGGTAGGTTTCAATCGCCGGATTCCCGGTCAATTTTATGGAAGTGATGATCGGTCCGCCGGGTGGCGTGGTGGGTGAGTACAGATGCCATCCGGATTGGATGTTTGCTGTCAGATCGAGGTAGATCTTGCCGCCCGGCACAACTTGCCGGCGGCCATCGACCGGAGTAAGCGTCCATTGAACCGGATCTTCCTTGGCGGAGCAAATAGCCGGAATGCCCATCGCCAGAAGGGCAATGACGGTGAACAAACGGCTGCGCTGGCGCATAACTATCCTGCTTCAACAGATGCCCACGCATCCAACTCCGATGCAATCCGCTCGTTGATCTTGCCTTCCGCAAATTCCTTGGTGATACGGATGGCATTCCGAATCGCTTTGGCATTCGAGCGACCGTGGCAAATTACGCAAATTCCATTCAGGCCCAACAGTGGGGCCCCACCATACTCGGAATAATCAACCCGCTTTTTAAAATCGTTAAAGGCGCCACGCGCCAGGTAGGCGCCCACTTTCCGCGTGATGCTCGCCTTTAAGGACTGCTTCAGCATCTGGCGGATGACTTCGACTAAGCCTTCACTCACCTTCAATGCGACATTGCCGACAAAGCCGTCACAAACAATTACGTCCGCCACGCCTGTGTAGACGTCGCGGCCCTCCACATTGCCAATGAAGTTCAGATTGGTAAGGCTCTTCAGCATCGGCCTGGCCTCGTGAGTCAGCGAATTTCCTTTATGTTCTTCTTCCCCGATCGAAAGCAGTCCCACCCGGGGATGCTTGTTGCGAAAGATCACCCGGGAGTAGGCATTCCCCATTACCGCGAACTGAGCGAGCATCTTCGGCGTGCAGTCCACGTTAGCGCCCACGTCCAACATCACCGCCGACTTGCCATTGAGAGTAGGGAACGCCGACGCCAGGGCGGGCCGGTCAACTCCCGTCAACATACCTTGCACCATCTTGGCGGTGGCCATCACGGCACCCGTGTTACCCGCAGATACAACGCCCTGTGCAATCCCTTCGCGAACGAGCCGGGAAGCGACGCGAATGGAACTGTCCTTCTTGGAGCGCAGCGCTTTGCCCGCGCTCTCCTCCATAGTGATTTGTTCGTTGGCGTGCCGGATTTCGATCGGCAGCGACTGCCAGCCGTCGTGCCGGACGAGTTCCCGTTTTACAACTTCTTCGCGTCCGACGAGTATTATTTTGATGTCGAACGCCTTCGCGGCCTGGATCGCGCCTTCAACTTCCGGCTTCGGAAAATGGTCGCCTCCCATGGCATCGAGGGCTATGGTCACCATGTATTTTGACTGGATTCTACTCCGGATCGGGATAAATCAATTTTGCATCGTCTAAGCTTCGACGACCTCAATGACCTCGCGGCCTTTGTATTTTCCGCAATGCGGACAAGCACGGTGGGCGCGAATCTTTTCGTGACAGTTCGGGCACTCGGTCAATTGCGGAACTTGTATTGCATCGTGCGCCCGGCGAGTCGATGTGCGCCGCTTCGAATGGCGACGTTTGGGATTTGGCATAGCTTTCCTAGTCTCTCAATTTCTTGATACGGAGTAACGGGATTAAGCCGGTCCGTTCAATTCTGCGGACCTATCTCGGCCCGAAAATTTCTAAGTATATTCCAACGGTCATCGGCTGTCTCAGGATGGCAGCCGCAATCCTGCTGATTCCGGTTCTGGCCGCATACCGGGCAGATTCCTTTGCAGTCCTCAGCACAGATCAGTTGCATGGGCAACGCCAGCAACACTACCTCACGAAGAATTTCATTCAAAGCCAAGCCCCCGCCCTCGTAATAACCGATCTCCACACCAGCGGCATCAATTTCGTCTTCACCTCCGGCTTTGGCTCCGGCCGCAGGCATATAGACCAGGTCGAACCGGCTCTCAATAGGAAAGGAAGAAGGTTCCATACAGCGGTCGCATGCCGCGCCCATGGTAACCTTCAACTCGCCCTGCACTCGAATTTCACCTATCGAGTGATTCAGTAACTCCGCCGTTCCTTCCGAGTGAAGCACGGATGTTTGGTTGATCTTGCTTTCGTAATCGATTTCACCCGCCGGGACATCTACTTTGAAACGGACTAGATGTGATTCTAATTCCTGGAGGCTAATGAACATCTACACTCCTCCGCAGGCCGGTATCCCGGCTCGCATTTCCGGCGGGCAGACAAAACCTCAGTATAGCAATGGCTCAACATTTACCGGCATTAACGGGCATCGCGCCGCATTTAATCTTCGGCCCGAAGTGTTACGCCGGCGCTTTAGGGGTGGTTATTCCTGCACCGAGACCTGTTGATCGGAATCGCGCCATGCGCTGATTTTTAAGCGCCGGCATACCCAGCAGAGATCAGCAGTGGCCTGCGGCCCGGTTGGAGACGCGCATAAAGCTCCGCAGACGGCGCACCGCTTCCTTTGTGCCGGTCGTTCCGCTTCCACCGATTTTTTCGCCAACTCCAAAATCTCTCGAGAGATGATTGGCTCCGGAGGTGGTTTCTTTTTCATTCCTGTTAACACTATAAAACAAAATGTTCGTTCAGTTCGGGCCGCGTCCAATCTTTACAAAACAGGAACAAGGCAGAAGGCAGGAGTCAGGAGACAGAAGGCAGGAGTCAGAAGGCGTCGGCGGCTCTTTCGGCGGCGCGGATGCGATCGGGACCGATTGT
>DAISJE010000407.1:0-4729 GCA_036821665.1 Bryobacteraceae bacterium
GCGACGAGCGCGCGCTCGATCAGCGCGGCCTGCTCGACGACGTGCGTCGCGAGATGCCCGCACGCCGGTGCCGGCGAGCGCGTGCGTCCTGCGTACGCGAGCGTCTGCTTCGTGTCAGCCTTATACTTTTCTTCCGGTCCGCTGGCGATGCCCTGCGCCATACTTGCCGCCATATTTTTCGCGCCCTCGGGAGTAATGCTTGGATTTATCACCGCGGCCAGATATGGCAGTCCGTCCACGCTAATCACCTTGCCGGGCAAAGACGGATGGCTTGCGGCCGCCCACAACACCAAAAACCCGCCGAGACTATGGCCGATGAGGATCGGATGATCCAGCTTGTTTTTCTCGATATACGAAGCTACGTCGTCCCGAATAGTTTCCAGGTAATGGTTATCGGCGTGTATGGGCGGCACGCCCCCAAATCCGGCGAGTGTCAGTGCATGCGTCTGAAAACCTTCAGAGTTCAGATGCTTGATTGTTCCGTCCCAGACCTCCGCCGAACAGCTCAGGCCCGGAATCAGGATGACGGGGTGGCCTTGCCCTTCCACGTCGACAGTAAAAGACCGCATCTTCTGCTGTTCCGCGGAAAGCGAAGTTGCGAACAATGCGGGCACCAAAAAGGCCAAAGGAATGATTTTGTTTTTCATGCTTCAACAATGAAGCCGAACCGGCCCAACATCAGCCGGTTTTAAAGGAGCGGCAAATTCGCGCCGTAAGCGGTCTGCGGGGCATTCCGATGCTAACCTGAAAATGCAGTGAAGTTCGCTCAGGCCGCAAAAGCCGCTAAGCTCGTCGCAGCCGACATGCTAAAGACGACCAAAGCAGCAAAGTACGTCAAAGTCGACCACGCCAAACGGTTCGCGCAGCATGTCGTGCCTGAAGTGGTGCGGCCGGCGCGTATCATCTGGAACCAGGCCATCGGCGGCATTTTCCTCTTGTTCGCCATCCTGTTTTTTGGAAATGCGTTTCGCTATTACGACGGCAAAACACAGTCACCGAACAACAATGTTGCTTTGGCATTCTCTATTTTTCTCGGCGCGATCATGGCGTATTTCGGCATCGTCTCCTTCATGAGGGCGCGCCGGATCGCACGGCGTTAGGTCTTTTGCCGATTCACGAGCAGCCCGGCCAATTTCCATTCACTCGTGGAATTTACCCGGACATGTACCGCCGCCGGCTCTGGACGATGCGGCAGTACGCAGGCTTTGGAACCGCGGAGGAGAGCAATAGCCGCTATAAATTCCTTCTTTCGCAGGGCATTACCGGACTCTCGGTTGCGTTCGACCTTCCGACCCAGATGGGCATGGATTCGGACCATCCGCTGGCCGCCGGTGAGGTCGGCCGTGTAGGCGTCGCAATCGATTCGCTGGCCGACATGCAGATCCTTTTCGACGGTATCCGGCTGGAAGAAGTCAGCACGTCGATGACGATCAATTCGACGGCCGCCATTCTGCTTTGCCTCTATGTGCTGGTCGCCGACAGCCAGGGTGCAAACCGTAAGAAACTTGCCGGCACCGTTCAGAACGACATTCTCAAGGAATACATTGCGCGAGGAACGTATATCTACCCGCCACGTCCCGCCATGCGCATCATCACAGATCTGTTTGCATGGGCCGGGGACGAAATTCCGGAATGGAATACGATCTCGATCAGCGGATATCACATCCGCGAAGCCGGCTCCACGGCGATTCAGGAAGTAGCCTTTACATTGGCAAACGCTGCCGCTTATATCCAAGCGGCCATTGCGGCGGGACTCGAGGTCGATTCCTTCGCACCGCGCCTGAGCTTCTTTTTTAACGCACACAACAATTTTTTGGAGGAAATTGCCAAATTCCGCGCGGCGCGCCGCCTTTATGCGCATATTATGCGCGATCGCTTTGGGGCGAAACTCGATCGTTCCTGCATGCTGCGGTTTCACACTCAGACGGGCGGTTCGACATTGACCGCGCAACAACCGGAAGTGAATGTGGTTCGAGTCGCCTTGCAAGCCATGGCCGCAGTTTTGGGCGGCACGCAATCTCTGCATACGAACGGGCAGGATGAGGCGCTCGGGTTACCGACGGAAGCGTCGGCGCGCGTTGCGCTTCGAACGCAACAAGTCATTGCGTATGAGAGCGGTGTGGTTGCAGCGCCCGATCCGCTCGGCGGCAGCGAATATATCGAGAAGCTGACGGACGAGATCGAAGTAGGCGCGCGCGAGTACATCGATAGAATCGACGCAATGGGCGGCGCGCTTTCCGCAATCGAGCGCGGCTATATTCAGGGTGAAATTCAAAATGCCGCATATCAGTATCAGAGGGCAGTTGAACAAGGCGAGCAGATCGTAGTGGGTGTCAACCGGTTCCAGACTGAGGAAAGCGAATCGCCTAAGGCACTTCAGATCGACCCCGAACTGGAACGGCGGCAAATCGAGCGGCTCCGGCAGGTTCGCGCTTCGCGATCCGAGGACACTGTCCGCGCGGCGATCGCCCGCCTCGATAGTGCTGCACGCAACACGGAAAATCTGATTCCGCGTATTCTTGAATGCTGCCGGGCCTTTGTAACTGTCGGCGAGATTTCGGATACCTTGCGCAAAGTATTTGGCGAATATCGCGAGACCTTTTAAGTCCCAATTACATCAGAACCGTCATGAGCGAAATCCACGCCTTAGCCGCGCGCCAGGCGGGCGCGAAATTAGAGCCGTTTTCCTATGATCCGGGCCCGCTCGGCGATGAGCAGGTGGAAATTGAAGTTCTCTATTGCGGAATCTGCCATTCCGATTATTCAATGCTCAACAACGAGTTCGGATTGAGCCAGTATCCGTTTGTGCCCGGCCACGAAGCAATCGGAAGAATCGTTGCCGTGGGCCGGGATGCCAAATTCGTTGAAGTCGGCCAAACAGTCGGTGTGGGTTGGTATTCAGGGAGTTGTCTCCACTGTTACCAGTGCCTAACCGGCGACCACAATATGTGTGCCACCGCCGAAATGACTATGCTTGGCCGCCACGGCGCGTACGCCACCAGAATGCGCTGTCACTGGATCTGGGCAATACCGATCCCGAAAGGCGTAGATATCGCGAAAGCGGGACCGCTGCTGTGTGGCGGCATCACCGTTTTCAATCCGCTCGTCCAGTTCGACGTGCGCCCGACCGATCGCGTCGGAGTCATAGGAATCGGCGGTCTTGGTCACCTCGCCTTGCAATTCATGAACAAATGGGGCTGCCACGTCACCGCGTTCACTACCTCCGTGTCAAAGGCGGACGAAGCTAAGAAGATGGGTGCGCATGCGGTTCTCAACACACGTTCTTCGGAGGAATTGAGCAAATCCGCCGGCAGCTTCAACTTCATTGTTTCGACGATTGCAGCATCTGATCTCGATGTGAATGCCTATATCTCTGCTCTTGCGCCGAAGGGACGTTTTCACGTCGTCGGCGTCGTCCCGGAACTCAAGGTGGGACTCTTCCCGTTGCTCTTTGCGCAACGGTCCGTCTCATCGAGCCCGGCGGGCCCCCCGGCAGTCATCGCGACCATGATGGACTTCTGCGCGCGCCACAACATCGCTCCTGTTACGGAAGAATTTCCGATGAGCAAAGCCAACGACGCGCTGGCGCACTTAGAAGCCGGGAAAGCACGGTACCGGATTGTTTTGAAGAACGACCTGCAATAGCGCATTCGCTTCAACCGGTCGCGCGTCCGAAGCCGCGGTTGACACTAATCTTATTGTTCTATTCGACGCCGATGTCGCGTCCAGAAATAGAGATTGGGGGAACAGATTTGCAAAGACCCGCCGGCATCATTCTTATTGTGCTTGGGCTGATCATTATCATTTGGGGAGCATTCGGCTTCAAGACGCGTGACAAAGTAGTGGACATCGGGCCACTTCATGCAACAAAAGAGACCACGCATCATGTGCCTTATGGACCCATCGCCGGGGCCATCGTTTTGATCGGTGGCGTCGTTTTAGTTGTTTCCGGACGCCGCTAATTGTTCGCGCTCTTAAGAAGTTAAACCGTAAACTAAGGTTTGGGAGTTATCCATGTCATTGGGGCCGGACTAGCTGGATGCGAGGCCGCGTACCAAGCCGCCGAACAAGGCGCACGCGTCATTCTTTACGAGATGCGCCCACACAAACGTACTCCGGCGCACAAGACCGATCGGTTCGGCGAGTTAGTCTGTAGTAATTCGCTCAAAACCGAGCAGGTCCATTCCGCTCCTTGGCTTTTAAAGCAAGAAATGCGCCGTCTCGGTTCGCTGCTGATGCGTGCGGCCGATGCGGCCCGTGTTCCGGGCGGACATGCGTTGACGGTGGATCGCGAGGAATTTTCAGGCGCAATTACCAACGCGATCGAGTCGCATCCGGGAATTGAAATCCGGCGAGAAGAGATCACCACGATTCCATCGGACGGAGTTACGATTATCGCAACGGGCCCGCTGACAAGCGATGCGCTTGCCGAAGAGATTAGCCGTATCACCGGCTCGGAGCGGCTTTATTTTTTTGACAGCATTAGCCCGATAGTGGCGGCAGAATCCATCGATATGTCCCTTGCATTCCGGGCATCTCGTTATGGCAAGTCCCTGGACGGCGGCGACGATTATGTGAATTGCCCATTCACGAAGGAGCAGTATGAACGCTTCGTGGATGCGCTGCTTGCCGCAGAGTTCTACGAGCCGCACATTCCCGCCGACAATACGCCGTATTTTGAAGGCTGCCTGCCGGTGGAGGAGATTGCGCGCCGGGGCCGCGATACGCT
>DAISJE010000408.1:0-4727 GCA_036821665.1 Bryobacteraceae bacterium
CGCGATTTGCTAAAAACCCGGTGGAGAAGGACGCAAATGTTGCCAGCCTGATTGCCGCTGAAACCCCGGCCGTCTCGATTTTTGGTAAAACGTGGGACTTTCATGTGCGGCGGGCGCTCGGAATTACTGAGGACGAGAACCTGGCCCTGATCTCGGATACTGTTTCGCATGTAAAAGCGCACGGCCGCGAAGTCATCTACGATGCCGAGCATTTCTTCGACGGCTACAATGCGAATCCGGTATACGCGCTTCGCACACTGGAAGCCGCCAAGGAGGCCGGGGCCGATGTTCTATGCCTGTGCGATACCAATGGCGGGACCCTTCCCGCACGGCTGGCGGAAATTGTCGCTATCGTTCGTAGCCGGTTCGACGGAATATTGGGCATCCATTGTCACAATGACTCCGAACTGGCCGTCGCCAATACATTGGTTGCGGTTGAAGCCGGAGTCACGCACGTGCAAGGCTGCATCAACGGTTACGGCGAACGCTGCGGCAATGCTAATCTTTGCTCTATCCTGGCCAACCTTGAACTGAAGCTCGGACACAGCACCATCGGTCGCGACAACCTGAAGAATCTGACGGATGTCGCGCGGTTTGTGGCGGAAGTGGCGAACCTGCCGATGCGCCGGGATCAGGCTTTTGTCGGTAGCAGCGCGTTCGCCCACAAGGGCGGCATCCACGTCAGCGCCGTAATGAAAGATTCCTCAACATACGAACATGTAGCGCCTGAAACGGTGGGGAACCGGCAGCGGGTTTTGCTGAGTGATCTCTCCGGCCGCGGCAACATTGCATATAAGCTCAAGCAACTGGGCTTCAAGGAAAACCTGAATGATTCCGTGGGACGCGAGATCCTGCAGCGCATTAAACAAATGGAGCATCAGGGCTACGATTTTGAAGCATCCGACGGTACGTTCGAACTGTTGATGCGCGAGGCCGCCCATCCCGAATTTCACCCGTTTGATGTCGTTCGGTACGAGGTCTCGACGGAGCTGCAGAACGGCAGCGACGAGACGGTGACCACCGCGAGCGTGACATTGCGCGTCAACGACTCGGTTCAGTCCGGTACCGCGACGGGCCAGGGCCCGGTACATGCGTTAGATGTCTGTCTGCGCCAATGTCTGGCTTCCATCTATCCGGCGATCACCAGCGTTCGGCTAACAGACTACAAAGTTCGAGTTCTCGGCGCCAAGGGTGGAACCGAATCGAAAGTTCGTGTGTTGGTCGAATGGACGGACCACAAACGAAGCTGGGCGACCGTCGGCATTTCGGATAACGTTATCGATGCAAGCTGGCGGGCGCTGGTGGACGCCTTGCGGCTGGAACTGATGCGCTTGCTCGAGAAAGACAATCCCGGAAAAATGTTCGTTCGCGATTACAGTTGGGCTGTCTGACCGAAAAAATATGAAGCAGAGCCGCGCGCGTAAGCAAGCGGAGGCCCGCCAGCATAGAATTTTCGCAAGCCGCAGCCAGCGCCTCCGCGCGACCCAAAAAAATAGCAGCGCGTTCGGCGATGAGCGCGCTGCCAATGACACAATGAGCGGGTGTGCCCTCACTGACTGCAGTGGTGAGCCTCCGAACTCACCACCTTATCCGCGAGTACCTTTCTTTGTGCACGTGGCATGCCGTGGATAAAAGCTGCGTAAATTATTGAAAATCCGAAAACACCTTCCTGGCTCCTGTTACACAGGTGGATAACGAAGCACCGGGAGGATAGTGGCGGGAAGATAACGGGCGTTCCGGATCGGGAATCAACAGGCGGAAGTAGATAATAGCCTTAGCTGCTCCGGGGGGAGGAACGTCTGGACACAATGCCGATCAGCTTCATATCCAAAATGGAAGAGGGGTTCGGAATCTTGGAACTCGCGGGTACGCTGACTTTAGGTCCATCTTTGCGGGATTTGCGGGAGAACGTGCGAAAAGTTCTCGGCGATACCAAGCTAACCGGCCTGATCGTCAATGTCGCGGAAGTGAGCGCGGTCGATAGCGCAGGACTGGGAGAATTAACTGTGCTTTATACGCTTGCCAGCAAGCGAGGTTGCCCCGTTCGTCTCGTCGGGGTGAGCCCGGCCCTGCGCAAAATGCTGGAGCTTACCCGGCTGGATGTCGTCCTTCCCGCCGCTGAGGACATATCCAGCGCAAAGAAGGTAATTCGGGCAGGATAGGATATTCGCGGAAGAACGGGAAACTCACTTAACAATTCGGGCAACCTCCTCGATTGAATCGGATGGACTCCTGAGAGCCGTAATTTTCCGCGCCGAACCGCGTCCGGCAGTGTAAAAAGCGTATCGCCCAGCAGATTGATGTGCTCTAGCGCGAGCGGCAACACTCCTATAAGAAAAAGCATTTTGATCCCCCTTTTCCTTGCTGGTGCAGTCATGGTGCGAGGAGATTTAGCTCCAGCACAAAGTGAGTTTAGCTGCCCTGGCGGTTTGCACTTTACGATTGAGAATATGTCGGCAGACCGCATCGCGATAATCGATTGGTCGCATAACAAATACGAACTGAAGCGCGAATCAACCCAGGCAGGAGGCCGATACTCAGATAAGGGCGGCCATGTGATATTCGGACAACAAAAACACGAGGCGTTCATCACAGTTGGTGATATTCTCCACGACCATTGCCGCGCTGTCCCTAAGGCATCAACGAAGAAGCGATGATTCGCAATCGGAACCGTGCTTAAATTGTCGGCCGCAGTCAAATCAGGCTAACAATCGTGGAACTCCGTTTCCTCGTTCCAATAAAGGGGACCATACCGCGCATTGAATCGGCAACAATCGTCGCCACCGAGCAATTGACTGCTTGGGAATTTTTCGTTTGCCGTCGCGCCGCTAGATAAGCTGGTGACAGCATCGCTATGAAACTCCACGGCAGGAATATTCTCGGATTCGAACTGGGCGCAACAGTCGGCAAGAGTTTTCGTGCATATGATCCACTCCGGGGCCAGCCGATTGAACCTCTGTTCGAGGAGGCTACTCAAGAGCAGGTACAGCGCGCCATGGAGCTCGCCGGTCGCGCGGCGCCGGATCTTGCAGCCCTGAGCGTCGAAGCTGTGGCTGGTTTTCTTCTAGCAATACGGGAAGAGATTCTGGCGCTCGGTGACGAGTTGATTGAGAGAGCGAACCAGGAGACCGCCCTCGGTGTGGATAGGCTGCGCGGCGAGCGCGATCGTACGGTGAATCAGATCAAGCTCTTTGCCGATATCGTTACGGAAGGCTCATGGGTCGATGCCCGCATCGATACGGCTCTACCGGATCGTAAGCCACTTCCCCGGCCCGATATACGGCGCATGTTGCAGCCCATCGGGCCAGTGACCGTTTTCGGTGCAAGCAATTTTCCGCTGGCGTTTTCCGTTGCTGGTGGTGATACCGCCTCCGCGTTTGCGGCGCGTAATCCAGTGGTAGTCAAAGCACATCCTTCGCATCCCGGTACATCGGAACTTGTAGGTTCCGCTATTGTCCGCGCAGTGAAGGCCAAAGGTCTGCCGGAGGGTACGTTTTCGATGCTGCATAGCCTGGGAACCGAAGCGAGCATCGCCCTGGTGACTCATCCGGAAACCAAAGCCGTGGCATTTACGGGTTCCCAGCGTGCCGGACGCGCGTTGTTCGATGCCGGCGCACGGCGGCCGAATCCGATCCCCGTCTATGCCGAAATGGGCAGCGTAAATCCTGTGTTTATCCTCCCGCGCACGCTCAAAGAAAAGGGCGAAGCCATTGCCGCCGGATTACATCGCTCTGTTGTGCTTGGTGTCGGCCAATTCTGCACGTGCCCGGGACTCGTGTTCGGATTGCAAGGCGAAGCGTTTCGAGCCTTTGTGCAACAGGTGAACCAGATGTTCGAGCAAGGAACGCCCGGAACGATGCTGAATGCAGCCATCTCACATGGTTTCGCGGCGAATTTCAAAGCCGCTGCAGCAGTTGCCGGTGTGTCCTCCACTGTTTCGACGCAAACTGGCGACCCGCAGCGAACAGAGGCCCAACCCGGCGTGCTCGTGACAGATGCTGATACCTGGTTAGGGAACGAAAATTTGCATGAGGAGATCTTCGGCCCGGCAACTGTAGTAGTCGGCTGCGAGTCTGCTGCAGATCTGC
The DNA here is from genome assembly GCA_036821665.1 of Bryobacteraceae bacterium. Classification (GTDB taxonomy): domain Bacteria; phylum Acidobacteriota; class Terriglobia; order Bryobacterales; family Bryobacteraceae; genus Bog-105. The sequence continues at coordinate 4,089 of DAISJE010000408.1, forward strand.
TGCGGTGCAGCCACGCTTTGGAAGGAAGCCTTACAGCAACGATTCACGGGACGACCGACGAACTGGCCGAGCATCGCGAGCTGGTACATGTGCTGAGCACCAAAGCAGGACGCTTGATCTTCAATGGCTATCCAACGGGGGTCGAGGTCGGGTACGCAATGCATCACGGCGGTCCTTATCCGGCGACCACAGACGAGAAATTTACGTCAGTAGGCGCTACCGCTATCTACCGGTTTGCGCGGCCACTCTGTTATCAAGGCTTCCCGGAACAACTGTTGCCGCCTGAATTGCAGAATGCCAATCCGCGTGGAATCTGGCGAACAATCGACGGCCGCTTAACCCGCGATGGACTCTGACTTGATAAATATCCGCCAGTAATCTCTCGAAACGTTCAGCCCATGAGGGCGTCCCATCGGCGGAGAGCACGGTGGTGAGCCCGCGGTTCTCAGCAAGGCGAAGATTAAGCAATGAAGGCTGTCGTTTTCCATGGCGTCGGCGATATCCGCCTCGATGATGTTAAAGAACCAAAGATCCATCACGATACTGATGCCATCGTGCGACTAACGGCAAGTGCCATCTGCGGGACCGATCTGCACATGGTTCGGGGAACATTCACCGGCATGGTGCCTGGTACAGTGC
>DAISJE010000409.1:0-4708 GCA_036821665.1 Bryobacteraceae bacterium
GCTTATAGAAAAGCACCATGGGCTTGAGATACGGCTTGGCGGACTCCGCTTGAGCGTAACCGGAGATGCCCTGATCGGTAACGATTCGGATGGTTGGGTTCCGGCCGATGATGGCGCACTTAAGATCTGTGATTTTTATCGGGGCACTCACCGTTCTTCTTTCAGGAGCACGCAAGGGAGTTGGCAGCGCCGTACCGGAAAACGCCGTTGCAGCCGCCGCCGCTGAGATGGATCCCCAAAATCCTCTTCGTGTCCACTCGCTCATTACCTGTCCTCCTGAAAAAATGAATTTCGATACAACGGCAAGCCGCTAAGCTATCACGTTTCGCTCGAACCCCATCCACGAACTCGGCCTGGTGACGGCTGGACCGGCACGGCTAACAGAATGTTTATCTCAGGATTTGCGGTTGTCTCACGTTCCCGGCCCATGGAGGAAAAATTCTCGATGGTCATGCCCACTAAATACGAAGCCTGCACTTTGCTATAAATCGTGAAAAGCGAAAGTTCATGCTGTTCATCGCCCGGTATGGGGCTGCACTCTGCTTCCTCATCCTTATTTCTGGAGCCTGTGCTTTGGTCAGCCCGGCGATTCCGCTGCCAAACCAACCGCAGCCGGACAACTTTGGCCGCCAGGTATGGCAAACCGAAAATGGACTCCCTCAAAACAGCGTCCATTCGATTTTGCAATCCGCCGACGGATACATCTGGGTAGGAACCGAAGGCGGTTTGGCGCGTTTTGACGGTATCAGATTCTTCGTGTACAACACGCAGAACACGCCGGCGCTGAGAAGCAACAATATCCGAATGCTAGTCGAGGGGCGCGACGGCTCGCTGTGGATCGCCACAGCGGACGGCGTCGACCGTATTAAAGATGGTATGTTCTCGGCATTCAACGTTGAGAATGGCCTTCCCAGCGGAAACGTCTGGTCACTTTCCGAAGATCGCGATGGACATTTGTGGGCCGTTACTGCCGATGGCCTGGCGCGGTTCTCCGGAAGTCGTTTTCAACCTTATCCCCTTTCAGATGCCGCGGTGATCACAGGCGCAATCGCGGCCGGAAGCGGCGACACAGTCTGGATCGGAACGCGCAACGGTCTACGCGCCGTCGGCACCAATCAATCTACTGAACGGCGTGCCCAGGGGAGGCTCCCCAATAACGATGTTGAGCAGCTTCTCATCGATAGCAAGGGCACCAAGTGGGTCGGAACCGCGAATGGCCTATACGAAATCGATGGCGCCGAAATCAGGTCGTACACGACCAAGAACGGGCTACCGGCAGACCGAATCACCGCAATCTATGAGGACCATGACCGCACCGTCTGGGTAGGCACCGATGCCGGCTTGACCACCATTGCAGACGGTGTTGTGACGCCATTATCTGCGAACGATTCGCTCACTGCTGAAACCATCCTTTCGATTGTCGAGGACCGGGAAGGCAATATTTGGGTCGGCACGGCATCGAGTGGCTTGAATATCTTGCGTCCGCAGCATTTCGCTACCTACACGGTTCGAAATGGCCTGCCGGACGATCAGGTACGGTGCATTTTTCAGGATCGTGAAGGAAGGATTTGGGTCGGCACCAATACCGGTGGATTGGCGCGCTACGAACACGGCAGGTTTTCCGTTCTTACGACACGAGATGGCCTCGCGAGCGATGTGATCCTTGCGCTGGCCGAGGATGCGGACGGCACTCTGCTGGTGGGAACGCCCGATGGGCTGAACCTCATCCGTAACGGCTCGATCTCCCTGCTTACATCCGCCGACGGTCTTCCCGATGACTTCATCCGCTCCATTCTTGCCGGCAGCGATGGCACACTTTGGATCGGCACTCGCCGGGGGCTCGCTTCCTTCAAAGATGGGCGGCCCACAACCTACAACCAGGCGGACGGTATGGGAAGCGACCTGATCGGTGCCATGCTGGCCGATGGCAGCGGCGGGTTATGGATATCGACTCTTCATGGACTCACGCATCTGCAAAACGGAAGGCTGAGGAATTACACAACGGCAGACGGCCTTTCGAGCAATGTCGTCACTGCGCTTTATCGTGATGAAGAAGGCGTCCTCTGGATTGGCACTCAAGATGGCGGGCTGAACGCTTTTATACAGCAACGATTCGTCCGGTTTCCCGCCAGTCTGGGTTTACCAAGCACTATTTATGGCATCGACGAAGATCTCGATCGCGATCTGTGGATTGCTTCGAACACCGGAATTTATCGTGTTAGCCGGCAAGAACTCGCCGGCTTCGCGGCCGGTCGTCGAAGTGCAGTCACAGCGGTCGCTTACGGCACTAGCGATGGGTTGAAGATCAGCGAGACTAGTGGCGGCGGCCACCCGACGATTTGGAGAACCCGTGACGGCTCTCTGTGGTTCGCCACCGTAAAGGGGGTAGCCGTCGTACATGGACCGCATCCACGCCTTAATCGGGTCCCTCCCGGCGTGGTGATAGAAGCCGTTTTTATCGATGACCGGAAACTAAATCCGGCGCAGCTAACCTCCATACCGCCCGGCTATTCGCGGCTCTCTTTCGAATACGCTGGTTTGAGCTTTGCCGCTCCGCAAAAGGTGCGTTTCCGTTATAAGCTGGACGGCTTCGATCGTAATTGGGTGGATGCCGGTGATCGGCGGATCGCTTACTATACGAATCTTCCTCCCGGCCGTTACCGGTTTCGCGTGCTGGCTCGCAACAATGACGGATTTTGGAACGAGAATGGTGCGAGCGTCTCTTTCCGCCTCGATCCGCATTTTTATCAAACGTATTGGTTTTATGCTTTGATGCTGGCCGTCCTGGCGTTTGCCGGATGGTCCCTGTATCGCCGGCGGCTCAGGTATGTTCAGGCTTGGTTTGACGCAGTGTTACAGGAGCGGAATCGGATCGCGCGGGAAATTCACGACACACTCGCCCAAGGGTTTGCCGGTGTCTCGTTACAACTGGAACTTGTCTCGCGCCTCATCGAGTCGTCCAAGGAATCGGCGCGCGAGCATCTGGATCAGGCACGCTTGCTGGTTCGTAAGAGTCTCGCAGATGCTCGCAGTTCCATCTGGGAACTCCGCTCCCAATCCGCGGCAGACGAAGACCTGGCTGCACGATTCACCAGGATGGCGAACCAGGTGGTAGGGTTAGGACCCCCTAAAGTAGAGTTACAGGTTCGCGGAGCCTACCGTCCGCTCTCCCCGAAACTCGAAGAGGAGCTTCTTAAAATCGCTCAAGAAGCGTTGACAAATGCCGTACGTCATGCCAACGCTCAGCGTATCGAGGTCGAACTGGCATTCGATGGAGGCAAATTGCGGATGACGGTCTCCGATAATGGGCAAGGCTTCACCGGTGTGCCCGAGAGCACCGGTCCTAACGGACATTTCGGATTACGCGGCATGCATGAACGGGCGGAAATCATTGAGGCCGAGCTAAAGGTACAAACCGCTGCGGGGAAAGGGACGGTGATTTCTGTGGAGACAGCAGTCAAATGAGCGCGCCAATTCGTATCTTGGTCGCCGACGATCACAACGTCGTGAGGCAAGGCCTTGTAGCTCTTATCAAGACTGTTTCGGATATGACCGTGGTCGCTGAGGCTGCGGACGGTGTGCAGGCTGTCGAGTTGTTTGGTAAGCATCAACCCGACGTGACTATTATGGATTTACGGCTGCCCGGCATGAACGGGGTTGAGGCCATTACGCATATCCGGCGCGAGTTCCCTACCGCCCGGATACTCGTGCTGACGACCTTCGACGGCGACGAGAATATCTTCCGCGCTCTGCAGGCGGGCGCGCGCGGTTACCTGCTAAAGGACATGTTCGGAGACGAACTGATGGAAGCAATCCGCAGTGTGCATGCCGGGAAGACCCGCATACCCGCGCCCATTGCGCAGCGCCTCGCGGAACGTATGGGCGGTCCTTCTCTGACGAATCGCGAACTCGAAGTATTGAAGCTGATTGTGTCCGGCAACAGCAACAAGGATATTGGGTCCGAGTTGTCCATCTCAGAAGCGACCGTTAAGACGCATATCAACAGCATCTTGAGCAAACTTGGCGTTTCCGACCGTACGCAGGCCGCCACGACAGCTATTCAGCGCGGAATCGTCGATCTACCGCACTCCCAATGAATCGAATCTTACTTTTCACCGCCATATTTGCTTCACTTTCCGCCGCCATGCAAAACGGCGCCGCTAGAGCCGGCACATGGCGATCTGCTACGGAAAGCGAGCTAAAGGCAATCATTCCCGCCCGCGCACCCGTCGAAAAAGAGCGTATCGAAACTGAGTTTCGAACTGCATCGGGCATAACGGACGGCAAAGGTAAATTTGTTGCCGGAGTGGTTCTGATCACGGCGGGCTACTCGGCTGAAGGTAAGTACTCGCATTTCTTCCTGACAGAAGTTCCAATAACACTGAGGAAGCTTTCGTTAAAACCCGGCGAATATGTGTTCGGCTGGCGCAGGGACGAGGACTCACTCAACGTCAGCTTCTATGAAGCTCTCACGGGAAAGTACATCGGAAGCGTAGAAGCGCTCCGCAACAGCCGGATCGGAAGAATCGAATCCTTCCAGATCCAACCTCCGGACGATAAGGCTTTGATACTGATTGGAAGGTTCGGCTTTCCGTACAAACTCGGCGAATGATGATTTTCCTGCTAATTTGAAAACATGCCGATCTTCGAATATGCGTGCGACGATTGCGGGACCAAATTCGAGAAGCTTGTGCGACGAAGCGACGAA
>DAISJE010000410.1:0-4705 GCA_036821665.1 Bryobacteraceae bacterium
CCTGCCCGGCGCCAGCCCTGAGACCATGGCATCTGCCGTTGCAACGCCTCTTGAGAGGCAGTTTGGGCGAATTGCAGGTGTTACGGAGATGACCTCATCGAGCCAGCTAGGCGGCACCCGCATCACTTTGCAATTCGATTTGAGCCGGAACATCGATGCCGCGGCGCGTGATGTCCAGGCGGCGATTAATGCGGCTCGTGGACAACTTCCGGCCGATCTGCCCAGCAATCCAGGCTACTGGAAATCGAATCCCGCAGATGCCCCGATTCTGATGCTGGTCCTGACCTCGGATATTTATGACCGCGGACAAATGTACGATGCCGCGGATTCGATTTTGGCCCAAAAGCTCTCGCAAGTCGAAGGCGTGGGCGAAGTGCACGTCTGGGGCAGCTCCCGTCCGGCAGTCAGAGTAGAGGTCAATCCCACGATTCTGAACGCGATGGGCCTTACCCTGACGGATGTCGCGACAACCCTGCAGAACGCCAACGCGCATCAAGCGAAGGGCGCATTAAATAACGACCTTGTTCGCTGGCAGGTAAATGCGACCGACCAGTTGTTTAAGGCAAAAGAATACGCGCCGCTGATCGTGGCATATCGCAACGGCGCGCCGGTACGGCTGCGCGATCTGGGCAATGTAATCGATTCGGTCGAGGACACCCGCAACGATGCGGTCGATAACGGCAAGCCCGCCGTGATCATCATGATCACGCGCCAGCCTGAGGCGAACATCATGGATACGGTCGACCGGATCCACGCTGAGCTTCCTCAATTACAGGCGTCGATTCCGCCGGCTATGCACCTGCAGATCGGGCAGGATCGTACCACTACAATCCGCGCTTCGGTGCGTGATGTCGAATACACGCTGCTGATCGCAGTCGGGCTTGTCATCCTGGTGGTTTTCTTTTTCCTTCGCAATGTCTGGGCAACCGTAATTCCGGGCATCGCGGTTCCGCTCTCGCTGCTCGGGACGTTCGGAGCCATGTATTTGCTGGGCTATACGCTCGACAACCTCTCCTTGATGGCATTGACGATTTCGACTGGTTTTGTCGTCGACGATGCAATCGTGGTGATTGAGAACATCACCCGTCATCTTGAGGTTGGAATGGAGGCCAGGAAGGCGGCTCTGTTGGGCGCGAAAGAAATCGGATTTACGGTACTGTCTATGAGCACGTCGTTGGTGGCGGTGTTTATACCTATTCTGTTCATGGGCGGAATCGTAGGCCGGCTGTTCCGCGAATTTGCGATTACGCTCACGATTGCCATTTGCATATCGCTGGTCGTATCGCTCACGACAACGCCGATGATGTGCGCGCTATTCTTGCGCCCCCATAAAGAACAGCGGCACAACTGGCTTTACCGGCTTTGTGAAGGTATTTTCGATTCTGTTCATGCCGCCTATGCGAAATCGCTGCGGATTGTTCTGAAGCACCCGCAGCTTACATTGGTTATCACTCTGGTAACGATTGCCATCAGCGTCTATTTGTACATCATCGTTCCGAAGGGGTTCTTTCCGCAGCAGGATAACGGGTTCATTGGCGGCTTCGTTCAAGCCGATCAGGATATTTCCTTCGCCGCCATGGACGAAAAACTTCACGCCTTTATGCGTATCGTCGAGAAGGATCCGGCGGTAGACAACGTGGAGGGCTTCACAGGCGGCGGAACGTTGAATTCGGCGTCGATGTGGATTTCATTGAAGCCCCGCGACCAGCGCAAACTGACGGCAGACCAGATCATTAACCGGCTTCGCGGCAAACTGGCCCATATCCCCGGCGCAACCCTCTATATGCAAGCCGCCCAAGACATACGGGTCGGCGGCCGTTCGAGTAGCTCTCAGTATCAGTACACGCTTCAATCGGAAAGCCTGCAGGATTTAAACGAATGGGCTCCTAAGCTGCTTGCGAAGTTGAAGACGATCCCAATTATCCTCGATGCAAACAGCGATCAACAAGTACATGGCTTGACCACCGATCTCGTAATCGACCGGAGCACCGCATCGCGCTTGGGTGTCAATCCAGCGGCGATAGACACCACTCTTTACAGCGCATTCGGTCAACGCCAGGTCTCCACCATGTATACCGGAATTAACCAATATCACGTGGTGCTGAATGTCCTGCCGGAATTCCAGCAGAGTCCGGCGGACCTGACCCATATTTATGTGCGGTCCAATAACGGGACTCCCATCCCGTTATCTACATTCACGCATTACCGGACAACGCTCAGTTCTTTAGCGGTAAATCACCAGGGTCAGTTTCCTTCCATCACCCTTTCCTTCGCCCTCGCTCCCGGTGTTGCACTGAGCGACGCTGTTGATGCGGTGGACGCGGCTGAGCAAGACATTGGAATGCCCGCCAATGTACACGGAGCATTCGCAGGAACCGCGCAGGTGTTCCAGGCTTCACTTAAGAGCGAGCCGATTCTGATTCTGGCGGCGCTTGTGGCTGTCTATATCGTGCTGGGGATGCTGTATGAGAGCTACGTACATCCGATCACGATTTTGTCAACTCTGCCTTCGGCCGGAGTCGGTGCTCTTCTCGCACTGCTCATCTTTAATGTCGATCTGACCGTAATTGCGCTGATCGGCATCATCCTACTGATCGGCATCGTCAAGAAGAACGCTATCATGATGATCGATTTCGCGCTGGATGTGGAGCGCAAGCAGGGTATTTCATCCAAACAAGCGATCTACGAAGCCTGCTTGCTGCGATTCCGGCCGATCATTATGACTACCATGGCGGCAATGCTTGGCGGATTGCCGCTGGCTGTGGGCACTGGTATGGGATCGGAGCTGCGGCGCCCGCTCGGCATCACAATCGTGGGAGGCCTTATTGTGAGCCAGCTATTGACTCTCTACACCACCCCCGTTGTTTATCTCTACCTTGATAGGCTTCAGGTTTGGTTTGGCCGCCGCAAGCAGCTTGCGCCTCGCTTGCAGGTTGCACTTAGCGATACGCCGGCGTACGGAGATTGAATCGGGCAGACGGTCGGCCAGGCACCGGCCGTGCCCTTCACATTAATACGTCGCGCGGCCACCGCTTGCGTCGTAGCACTGGCCGGTCACAAACGAGCAATCCGGACTGGCGAGAAAATGCACGACGGCGGCGATCTCTTCCGGTAGTCCCGGCCGCCGCATGGGAATTCGCTGCGTCATGTAGTCGACCTGCTCCGGCGTGAGTTGATCGAGGATTTTGGTCTTGATAACCGCCGGCGAAACCGCGTTCACGCAGATACCCTCCGTAGCCACCTCCTTCGCCAGCGACTTCGTAAAACCAATCACCGCCGCTTTGGTTGTCGAGTAGCCGGTCATGCGTGGATTGCCCTCTTTGCCCGCAATGGATGCGATATTTACAATCCTTCCGTATTGCTGTGTTCGCATGTGCTGAATGACGGCACGGGAGCAAAGAAATACGCCGGTCAAATTGACGGCGAGAATCTTCGACCAATCCTCATCGGTTTGCTCCCATAGCGGCGCCGCCCGGCCCGCGATGCCTGCGTTGTTGACCAGAATATCCAGCCGCCCCGTCTCGGACAGCACAAATTTAATCGCGCTCTCGACCCGTTCCCGGTTCGCGACATCGATCGCAACTGGAATAGCGGTCTTACTGCTGGCTGAGGAGATCTCTTGGGCTGTGAGCTGCGCCTCATTGAAATCGAGGTCCGCGATAGCTACCGTCGCGCCCGCTAGCGCGAGCCGTTTTGCAATAGCCGCCCCAATGCCGGTCGCGGCGCCGGTTACAAGAGCAGTCTGGTTCGTGAGATCGAAGAAGCGGGGCGATGGATTCATACCGGCAATCAGGATTCGGAACCGCGGACGTCAGGAGTCATTCTCCAGACCAACGTTCCAACCTGTCACAACGCATTATAGATGTTCGCCCGGCCGGCCCTAACCTTTCAATCCATTTCCGCCGATTAGACCAGTGATCGCGGAATACGAAGCGGGAGGGCAGAATGAGAACGCTACTTATAGAAGGAATCGCTATCGCCATGTTTCTGGCGTGGGGAACCCCGGCATCGGCGCAAGTAGTACTGAAGCCCGGACAGCTTGCCGTCGCCTCGGAGTTGACTGCGCTGCCACCGGCAATAGCGCCGGCTACCAGCTCCCCGGCAATTGCAAACAATGATGAAGAGCGTCACGACCGAATCGTCAACAGGATCTGGATCGCGAGCATGCTAGCAATGGTGGCCGCGTCCGGACTGGATGCCGAAACATCCTGGGGCAAGCAGGAAGCGAACGGTCTGCTTGCTTCGTCAAATGGCACATTCGGCGCAAAGGGCGTAAGTATTAAGGCCGGAGTTGCCGCGGCAATCGTCATTCCACAAATTCTCTTTCGTAAGCACAAAGATCTACGTGTAAAGTTCGCTGTTGCGAATTTTGCGGGCGCTGGGGTCTTCACCGGCGTTGCGATTCACAACCTCGGCATTCCAACACCCAAATAGCTCGAACAGCGGGATTGGCTCGACTGTCCTGTGCGCGGCAGCACGGGCCAGCTTGCACTGAGACTCGGACTTCCGAACAGTGGCGTGGTGGGGCAGGCCCCCGGCCCAATGTCATTTAGTTTTCCCGAATCTGGGAAGGGTTTGGTGGGGCAGCTCCCTGAGCTGCGCCGGGCGCCCTCGCCCGGCTGTCCGAGAATTCAACAATTTAAACGAGGACGACGAGGCGTCGCGGATTCTGCTCCACCAAAACTAAATGACATTGGGCCCCCGG
>DAISJE010000411.1:0-4697 GCA_036821665.1 Bryobacteraceae bacterium
CATTACCTATGAACCTGCCTATATGGGCCCGCTGATTGAAAACGTAAAAGAGGGCCGAGTGCCCATTGCGTTGGTCGATCGCGCCGTACGCAGAGTCTTGGAGCTTAAGTTCCGCCTTGGTCTCTTCGAAAATCCTTTTGTCGATGTCGATCGAGCCATCCGCACGGTTCACTCACAATCGCATCAGGATCTCGCTTTGCAGGCCGGCCGCGAAGGAATCGTACTGCTGAAGAACGACCAAAAGCTCTTGCCGTTGAAAAACAATTTGAAAACCATTGCGGTGATCGGCCCGGATGCCGAGAACCTTATGAACGAGCTTGGAGACTATTCGCCGCATAAGATCCCGCAGCACGTCGTCAGCATTCTGGAAGGGATCAAGACCAAAGCGGGTCCGGGAACGAAGATTGTTGCCGCAAAAGGTTGCGGAGTACTCGGTGAAGATAAGAGCGGATTCGCCGAAGCCGTGCAGGCGGCAAAGAGCGCGAACGTTGCAATCGTAGTCGTTGGGGAGAATCAGGGTCAGAACGACGTTGATGAGGAGAAAGATCCGCCGACCGATGGTGAAGCCCACGATGTCGCCAGCCTGGATCTCACCGGAGTTCAGGATGATCTGGTTAAAGCGGTTTACGAGACAGGAACACCGACTGTAGTCGTACTGGTAAACGGCCGCCCTCTTTCCACCCGCTGGATCGCGAGCCACGTACCGGCAATTGTGGAGGCGTGGCGGCCCGGCGAACGAGGCGGTGAAGCCGTTGCCGATGTGCTATTTGGTGATTACAATCCGAGCGGCCGGCTTGCTATCACGATTCCTCGCCATGTCGGTCAGTTACCCGCTTACTATAACTACAAGCCCGGGAAAGATTACTGGATACGCCGCGAGAAGCGCGGTTATGTCGACATGCCCGCAACGCCGCTTTACCCGTTTGGTTTCGGGTTGAGTTATACGCAGTATAAGTACAGTAATCTTCGGATCGAGCCACCACAAATACATCGGGCAGGAACATCGCGCGTCAGCGTGGACGTTACAAACGTTGGCGACCGGACGGGAACGGAAACCGTGCAACTCTACGTCCATGAGACGACCGCCCCTGTTGCAATACCCATAAAGCAACTACGCGGATTCCAGCGTGTGGAGTTGAATCCGGGTGAGAGTAAGACCGTGACGCTCACGCTGACTCCTGAAGATCTGCAGTTGCTCGACCGCGACATGCACTGGCGCGTAGTTCCCGGCGATTTTGAGGTGATGGCCGGGGCCTCATCCGAGGATTTGCCGCTAAAGGGTGTCTTAGAAGTCGTGCCGTAGAGAAACATAGAGGTTTGCGCTACAATTCCCGTTCGATTTAAGTCGAGCTACCTCTATGGATCGCCGCTGGGCCCGAAGGACGTTGTTTGTTGTTGGCATCATCCTCATTACTCTTTGTGTCGGAACAATCGGTTTCTCCCGCATCGAAGGTTGGGGATTTTTCGATGCATTCTACATGACGCTAACGACGATCACGACGGTGGGTTATCAGGAAGTCCATCCTCTTGATCAGGCCGGCAGAGTGTTCAATTCATTTATCATTTTTTTCGGAGTAAGCGCGATGTTCTTTGCGGTTGGAGCGATGACGCAAACCATCATCGAACTCGAGCTTGCTGGTCGATACGGAAAAAGAAAGAAGAATCGCATGATCTCGCAATTACATGATCACTTCGTTGTTTGCGGCTTCGGGCGAGTTGGCCGCAATGCATCTTATGAATTACAGCGTGCCAAAGCACCCTTTCTTGTGATTGATCGAAATCAGGAACGCGTTGCGCGCGCTTCCGACGCTCGAATGCTCGCAGTGGTCGCGGATGCTACGAACGATGACGATTTGCGGAAAGCCGGAGTGCTTCGAGCCCGCGGTTTGATTGCGGCGCTTCCTTCAGATGCGGAAAATCTGTTCATCATCTTATCTGCCAAAAATCTCAATAGCAATCTTGTCGTGGTAACACGTGTCTCGGAAGAGCAGAATGAAGAAAAACTTAGAAGAGCGGGAGCCGATACTGTTTTTGCTCCATACACTCTCGCTGGCCGCCGCTTGGCCGATTCACTTCTGAGGCCCCATGTGGTTGAATTCCTCGATTTCGCAACGAGCGTAGTCGGCCCGCAGATCATGATGGAGCAAGTGCATGTCAGTCGGGAAAGGGCAATTCGTTCGAGTATTCTGAGCGACTTGCTTGCCGCTGTCGGTGTCAACGTCATCATACTCGCCATTCGACGGTCTGACGGGCAGATGATTTTTAATCCGGCGGCTGACACTCGGATCTCGGCGGATGATTACCTCATTGTCTTAGGCGATAAGCCGAGCCTGAACGAGCTGGAGAAGACGTTGTCCGGTCAGTAAAAGAAAACGATCTTCTTTTTTGCTACTTTTGGTCAAAGAGCATGTGCAGAAGTATCAAACCTCTCTTCAACTTCGATCCGCCGACCACTGACGAGGAGATTCGAGCCGCGGCGCTACAATTCGTGAGAAAAATCAGCGGATTCACCAAGCCCTCGAAGGCGAATGAAACGTCCTTTTTCACCGCTATTGACGAAATCTCGGCGACCTCATCGCGCCTTCTTCATTTGCTGGAGACGAATGCGCCGCCCAAGAATCGCGAAGAAGAGGCTGCGAAGGCGCGTGAGCGTGGGGTACGCAGATTCGGATCGTGAGCGCACCGCTTTAGGATCTTATCTGGAACGGGCAAAGCGGTACACGCAACGAAGTTCCGAGCCGTGCGTGATCCTGCATTACGCCTACGATAGGACAGGCACGACTGCCGCTCGCGCGTTCAGCGTGCCTCGGTATTAGGCCGTGCCGTTGCGCTCAGGACAGTCGAGCCAGTCCCGCTGTTCGAGTCCGAGCGCCCGGGCCGTGCTCCTGATGGCGTGATCTTACGGCATGCCTACGAATCCGGAACACGTCGTTCCGCCACTCGCGCACGATCCGAAAAAGCCGACGATCACGCCGTTATTGTTGATGCCGTTGATGATGGTGGCTCCGAAGCCACTCGGATCGTCAACCGACTGAAAGCTTCCTGCCGAATATACGAATCCGTGGATCAGTCCGCCGGCGTCCGTGTAAGTTCCGACTACTTGGCCGTTGTCATTCAATCCAAAGGCGGTCGTTGAGCTGGCTCCCGGGAAGTTGAGTGGAGTGAATATACCGAAGGTCAGTGTGAAGCCATGCGAAACACCGTTCTCGACGTAGAACCCGCAAAGTTCACCTAGTTGGTTGACGCCTGTCACCTGGCGACTGGGCGCGTTCGGAATCGTCAACACAGAGAATACGCGGCCGATTGGGGTAAATTCTTCGACGGTATACCCATGGCTGTTACCGGCGGCATCGTTGAAGAATCCGACCGCCTGGTGCTGGGTGTTAAGACCCAGGAGTTGATTGAACGTGGAGCCCGGAAAATCGATCGTGCTGAAATTGTTCCCGACCTTCAGAAAACCATGATTGACCCCATGAGAGTCTATGTAAAATCCATCCGTGACGGTGACGGCGTTATTGTTATTGATGCCAATGACCTGCGTCTGTACTGACCCCGGATAGTTTTCCTTCGTGAAAGTGCCGGGCAGGGTTAGAACGAAACCTTGGTTGGGATGCCCAGCGGCGCCGCTCCCGTGATATCCGGCGATCTCCTTTTTGTTGTTGATGCCCAGCAATTGGGTGAACGTGTCGCCTGGATAGTTCACCGTTTGGAATGAATAAGTAACTTCTGGAATTACGGTTTGCTTCGTGTTCTCTTGGGCCAATCCCGAAATCGGTAGGCAGAAAAGAGCTGCGAGCGCGCCGGCCAGGGGCAATTGTCCGATTCTCCGGCTAAAAGTTGAGCGATGATGAATGGCTTGTGACATGGTAATCTCCTTTGGGTTGGTTGCAAATATTCACGATTGCGTCAGGCTTACTGAGCGATCGCAAAGAACTGTTTCGCTTGAGGCTGACCTTCAATACTCAAAGCGAGATCTAGAGTGGATTTCCCTCATACTGCCGAAAAAATCGGCGAATTATTTGAATTCGATGGTCTGCACGAAGATTCGGGTCGTGAACGCGCAGGCTTAAATCCAGTCGTCTATCCTATTCGGAATGGAGAAAGGGATTCGACTCTGCAGTCTTGCATTACTCTTCGCGGCAATCCCGTGTGTGCTGACAGTAGTTGCGAACGGCGAAGACAACGCAGTTCAGCCGCTGCCCGCTATTAAAACCAAGACCGCCGGGATGAAGCGAATGCCTGGCTTCCTTCCGCTTGATTGGGATGCAAACACCGGAAAGCTCTATTTGGAAATTTCGCAGTTTGATCACGATATTCTCTATCTGCACTCGCTGCCTTGGGGCGTTGGATCGAATGATCTCGGCCTGGATCGTGGTCAGGTAGATTCCGGAGCAGTCGTGCAATTCCGGCGTATCGGCCGGAAGATACTGCTTGTTGAGCCTAACCTCGCTTTCCGTTCAAGCTCGGCCGAAAGCCCTGAGCGGCTCGCGGTACAACAATCGTTCCCGGAGTCGGTCCTTTGGGGATTTACCGTTCAGGCTGCCGAAAGCGATGGCGCCGTCCTGGTGGATGCCACGGATTTCTTTACTCGAGACGCGCATGGAGTAGCCGAGCGCCTTGCTGAAATGCGGCAGGGGTCATGCCGGCTCGATACGTCACGATCGTCAATCGAACCCGGCCAGACCAAGGTCTTCCCG
>DAISJE010000412.1:0-4679 GCA_036821665.1 Bryobacteraceae bacterium
GCCGCCCTGCTTCATCAGGACGTTAATCACCGTGCCGCCATTGTTTCCAAATTCTGCTGAAAAGCTGTTATTTTCGACTTTAAATTCCTGAATCACCTCCACCGAAGGCTGATAGTAGACATTTGTGTTCGCGCCTTCACCCTGTTCCGGGGCGCTTGTAAGGGCTCCATCCAGCCGCACTTCGGCGGTGGCGTTGCGCTGCCCGTTGGAGATGAAGTTGGTTCCCGACGGATAATTATCCGTAATACCCGAGCCAGCCGACTCCGTTACGCCACCCGCTAAAAAGACGAGACCGAAATAGCTCCGGCCATACAGCGGAATATTGCGCGTTGAGGCTCCGGATATGGTCGTTCCAATTGCGGCATTCCCGGTATCAAGCAGCGGAGCGGTCTGCGCCACTTCGACTGTCGAAGTTATGGTTCCGATTTCAAGCGCCACATTCATAACAGCGTGCTGGCTGACCGCCAGCGTCAGATTTCTCCGCTCGTAGCGGCGGAAGCCGTTACTTTCGACAAATAAGTTAAATGTCCCCGGTCTCAGTCCGTTGAAGGTGTAGCTGCCGTGAGAATCCGTTTTTTGGGTTACAGGGATATTTGTCGCAACATCTGTCAAGGTGACAGTGGCCCCGGGAACCACACCCCCCTGAGGATCGGTAACTGTGCCTCTGATCTGCGCCTGGTAACCGGCCTGCGCAAGTGCGATCTGTGCAACGAGAAAGGGGATCAGGACCGTTGCCGTACCCAACCCTTTAAACAGCGCCATGAGAAATTACCCCTGGCTGAGTCTAAAAAGGATTGGCCGCTCTGTCAACGGTTTTTTTCGATCTTCTTCGGTTTCCTTCGTTTCGGAGGCGTGCCGGTTGCGCCGGCCTACATCCGGCTATGGACGGCCGCGAACTGGAAACCCTCCGATCTGCTTCAACAGCAAAAGCGAATCGGAGCAGGTCCATCGCTCAAAGCAACGGCCCCCTCTGAAATGTAGAATGCTAATCCCAGGCAGTTCGATCCGTTGGCCGGCTGCAGGTACGCCCATGAATGCATTTTGTTGTGTTCCCGTTGTCACATGGCGGACCACCAGCGCCTCCTGTCGCTCAATGATTTCCTGGGCCACGACTCGCGCGTCGGGGAATGTATCCCAAAAGATTTTGTAAAACTGCTTCACACTGTCCAGGCCCGGCTCGACACCCTGGTAACCATGTAAGACAACGTCGTGTGAATAAAGCTGAAAGTAATCTTCGCGTTTGAGTGGATCGGCGAAGCATTCGAGGGCTCGCTCAAGATTCCGGGCATTCGACATGCTATTCAGAATACGTTGCGAGCGTCCGCCTTTGACCTGGCATATACGCGCAAATGCAATTGTTATAACTTGCCTGATAACGGAGACATATCACGATGCCAGCCGAAAGCGCCAAGCCGCGCATAATTGTCGTAACCGGTGGAGGAAGTGGAATCGGACGCGCGGTAGCCCTCCTCTGCGCGAGACGAGGCGACAACATCGCTGTGCTCGACAAGCGCGGCGATTCGGCAAATGTTACCGCGCGCGAGGCGAAAGAGACCGGAGCAGCTTCTGCAATCGGAATCGAATGCGACGTCAGCCTTGAAAACCGGGTTTCAGCAGCGTTTGTCGAGATATCCGAGCGCCTGGGACCGCTCTATGGGCTTTTCGCCAACGCAGGGATCGATACGGGCGGGCCCATTCACGAGCTGCCGCTGGACACCTGGCGCTTGGTCCTGGAAACCAATCTGACCGGCGTATTTCTTTCGTGTAAGTATGCCCTGAAAACCATGCTCGCGGCGGCCATTCGAGGATCTATTGTTTGTACTTCTTCGCCGACCGGCTTCGTCGCTCTTGCCGCAGGCGGTGCGGGCGCGTACAGCGCAACGAAAGCCGGCATTTCGGCGCTGGTCCGCTGCATGGCGATTGACTATGCGCGCTATGGAATTCGCGTCAATGCCATCGTTCCCGGAGCTACGGAAACACCGCTTATGTGGAACAATGTTTCTCCGGATGCCGTGCCGCACATGCGAACTCAGGTCTCAAATGAGATTCCACTCGGACGTTTAGCCCAGCCGGAAGACCCGGCCAGAGCTGTCGCCTGGCTGCTTTCCGAGGAATCCTCGTATGTCACCGGTTCGCATCTTGTTTGCGATGGCGGCATACTCGCCAAAGCGTCGATCAGCGTGTAAGAGCTATGAAAATTGTAGATATCAAAGCTGCAGGACTGCGTGGCGCCACGCCCGAAGGCGGTTGGGCAAATGAACTCAAACCGGGCGATTGCGTTCACACCCTCATTGCGGTTTATACCGACGAAGGAATAACCGGCTGGGGCTCCGTATTCACGAATGACGCTCTCGTAGAAGCCGCGCTGGGCGTTTTAGAACCTCTTTATCGGGGAGAGAATCCGCTTGAACCGGAGCGCGTTAGCGAGAAACTGCACGCCAACACATTTTGGCTGGGCCGTGGCGGCACGCTCACCCATACGATCGGCGGCATCGACATTGCGATGTGGGACATTCTCGGCAAAGCCACTGGCCAGCCAGTGGGCAGATTATTAGGCGGCCGATATCGAGATCGTGTCCGCCCCTATGCGTCGCTCCTGATGCGCGAGCCTGGACCTTTATCCGAACATCTGCATTCTATCCGGGCACAGGGATTTCAGGCCTTCAAAATCGGCTGGGGTCCGTTCGGACGCCATAGTGATGACCTGGATGAGAAAATCGTTCGCGCCGCGCGTGAGGCCGTCGGGCCCGAGGCACTGCTCATGGTGGATGCCGGTGGTAGCGATGCGTTTTGGCATCAGGGATACAAATGGGCGCTACGAGCGGCGGACATGCTGACCGCCTACGGCGTTTATTGGTTTGAGGAGCCGCTCTCGCCTGATAATTTGCGGGATTACGTGCTTCTTCGTACGAACTCGACAGTCCCGATCGCTGGTGGCGAAGTTCTTACTCGACGTCAATCCTTTACGCCATGGCTGCAAGGGGGCGCGTTCGATATTGTGCAACCGGACGTGACGAAAGTGGGCGGCATTTCCGAAGAGCGTCGGATTGCCTGGATGGCTGAGGAAAACGGAGTCCGCTTCATTCCGCACGGCTGGAATACCGCTCTTGGACTGGCTGCCGATCTCCATTTAGCCTCAGCCAGTAAGAACACCGATCTGCTGGAATACTTGACCGGCTCTCCGTTTATCGATGACATCGTTGAAAGCGAATGGATCCTGGATTCGGACGGCTATCTGGAGATTCCCAGCGGACCCGGCCTGGGTATCTCGCTCGATTTTGATGCCGTGGAACGATATACGGGGAAACGGCTGCCTCAGTAAAGCACGCAATTATTATTGCTGCATTCGCCAGGCGGAAACATTCTTCCAGGTATCAAGCTGCGCGGTAGCCCACTCAACATTCTTATCCGTATGACAACTCGTACACGGATTCGGGATTTTGTACGCCCCAGTTATTGCAGGCGAAATGAATCGGAAGGTGTGACTGCGAACGTTCGTATCCGCCAGTGTTTGTTCGATCTTCGGCATATGACACGCGATACACTCGCCACCCGGGCTGCCCGGTTTGTGATGGGTGTGCTCTTCGATGGTGCTGGTATGCGGGCCGTTGGGGGAACCGGGGCCATGGCATTCGAGGCAGAGTACGTTCGCAGGCTTAATTAATAAGGCCTGATTCTCAGTTCCATGCACATCATGGCAACTGGAACACTTTATCCCGCGCGTATACATCACGCTTTGAACGAAATCATTGCCCTGCATGCGGTTTTTATGAGCAGTACCATCAGCAAAATACATGAAGGTCGTCTCGCCGAGCTTATGCTCTTCCAGTTTCCAATAATCCTGTAGCCTCTTTCCCATCTCAAAACCCACGGGCCAGTCGTAGTATTTGCCTTGAATCGGATTATGGAGCGGCTGCCCTTGTGAATGGCACTGAATACAGGTATCGTTCGCCTCAACAAAATTCAGGCGGGCAGGATTGATGATGTTAATACGCGATGGATGCGCGACGTGCTGACTTCCGGGTCCATGGCATCGTTCGCAGCCGACGTTCCATTCGGTAACTGCTTTTGTCTCGATGTTGTAATTCACCGAATGACAACCATCGCACAGCGGCCCTGTGGGGCGCTTCATGTTGTCAGGAGGGTATAAGGCAGCCCACCAGTCGGTTCCATTCTTGACAAAATATGGACGCCAGATCTGATGCGTGATGTCCCATTGTGCGGGCAAAACAAAGTAGTCGTCCCCGATCTTCTTGAAGTATCGTTGCTTCCATCTACTTCCGTACACGAAGGCGATGTCATCCTTAGTGAATGTGACGAGCGGATTGGGCTTCGAGAGATCAGGCAGAATCGCATCCGAATGCTCTTTAGGGTCTCGGACCACGTTCGCCATTCTGGTTGATTTCCAACGATCGTAGATCTGAACATGGCAGGTTTTACAGGCTGCGGATCCGACATAACGTGCATGGCCATTTCCAGTAGTCTGAGCAAAGCTGGAGATGCTCATGATGAACACGAACGGCACAATTTTCCCGGGCATCGGAGATTTCCTCGAGCCAGTATATAGATCAGGCATCCACAACGGAGTCAACGCGCCATTCCGGTTTCGGAGCGGCCGGGCTGAAACACTGTAGGCTTTCGATCTTTACGTTGCCTTGCACGCGGTTAATCTGCTGCAA
>DAISJE010000413.1:0-4661 GCA_036821665.1 Bryobacteraceae bacterium
GCCCAGGATCGGGCTATCGATGATACTACTCGTAAATCCTGCTTCGCGGACGCCGCGGGTTACCTTTTCGCACGCCAGCGCGTGAGCCGCCGCATCACGAACAATTCCGCCCTTTCCCACCAGTTCACGCCCGACCTCGAATTGTGGCTTGATCAGAATGATCCAGTCGCCATCTGCCGCCAATAGCGAAGCTAATGGGCGAATCAGCCGGGTGACAGAGATGAAACTGACATCGCAGACGATCACGTCTGCAGTTTCGCCAATTTCCGTAAGTGTCAGATATCGCGCGTTAACCCGCTCATGCAAAATGACGCGTGGATCCAGTCTTAGCTTCCAGTTGATTTGCCCTGCCCCGGTATCCACCGCGTGCACCCGCAGAGCGCCATGCTGCAGCAGACAATCGGTGAAGCCGCCCGCGGATGTTCCCACGTCCACACAGACTCGGCCATCCACGGAAATCGCGAATTGAGTGAGCGCGGCCTCCAGCTTAAAGCCGCCGCGGCTAACGTATTTAAGCGGCTGCTTGACTTCGATGCGGCTTTCCGGTGCGGTCAACCGGCCGGGTTTGTCCGCCTGTTGCCCGTCCACTTGAACGCTTCCCGCCAGAATTAGGGCTTGTGCCTTTTCGCGCGATTCGACAAGCCGGCGCTCGACCAACAATAAATCGAGCCGTTGTCTTTGCGCCTTCACGTTTTGCGATGCACGATGAAATCGGCAATTTGCCGCAGTCGCTCTGCCCGATCATCGAAAATCCGCAGCGCTACATGCGCCGCCAAACGCTCTTCTTCCGCCATTTCGCGGGATCGCCTGAGGCCATAAACGGCCGGGAATGTGACCTTCTTCTGTACCTCATCCTTTCCGGCCGTCTTACCCAGTGATTCCGAGGACTCTTCCACATCGAGAACATCGTCAATAATTTGAAATGCCAGGCCCACGTGCTCGCCGTAATTCGACAGAGCGGTTAATTCCTTCTCGGTCGCACCGGCATAAATTCCGCCCATGCGCACACTGGCGCAAATGAGGGCTCCGGTCTTTGCCCGGTGAATGGATTCGAGAAGAGCGGCGGTGGGATGGCGTCCCTCGCCTTCGATGTCATTGACCTGCCCGGCAATCATGCCTCCTACAGTTCCGGCGGAACGGGATAGTTCCTCCACTAAACGGATCTTGCGATCTCCATTGATATGCCGCAGCCTGCTAAGCACTTCGAAGGCGAGGGTAAGCAGAGCATCCCCCGCGAGAATTGCCATCGCATCGCCGAAGACTTTATGGCATGTGGGCCGTCCGCGCCTGAGGTCGTCATTGTCGAGAGCAGGAAGATCGTCATGAATCAGCGAATACGTGTGGATCAGCTCTAACGTGCACGCCGCATACTCGATACCGTCCGGGGAGTCCGAAACGGCGCGCGCGGCCGCTATTGCCAGAACGGGCCGAATTCTCTTGCCGCCCGCAAACAGGCTGTAACGCATAGCCTGGTGAATGGAGAGCGGTTCGATGTGCTCGCCCGGAACCCATTCGTTCAAAGCATGATCGATAAGCTGAACCTGCTCGGATAAGTAGTCCTGCAGGTTCGTTTCTCCTGCTTTGGTCATTTCACCGGCTTTTCAGGGTTGAATGGAACGGCAACCATTTCCGATCCCTTTTTCATCAAGACCTCAACGCGGGATTCGGCTTCTTCCAACTGCCGTTTACACTCGGCGCTGAGCCGCATGCCTACCTCGAACAAGGAGAGACTGTGTTCCAGAGGCAGGTCACCCTTTTCCAATTCTTTAACAATGCGCTCCAACTCTTGCAGGCGCGCCTCGAAGGAGAGCGGAGATGTTTTTTCCTCCGGCATCTGCCCATTGTAGCGGTCAGCGTACCAGGTATGGTTCTGGAAGGATGCTTGAACGAGATTACGTGATGATTTGTCCGCTCCCGTTGAGCCTGCCGCGGAGCAAATTAAGAACTCGCTGCTTTGCTACGAGAAGTTTTATGCGTATGGCTGTGCGTCTCTTCTTCCTCTTCACCGGTCGCGGGTTCCTGGCTGGCTTGATCCAATATGGGCGCGCATAACTGAGTTAGGAGCTTATCTGTTTTCTCTTCCTCAGCCAAAGTCTCCGCGAGCAGCTTCGCTATTTTGTTTTCCCCAAGCTTTTCGGCCAGAGTTCGCACGGTACCATAGCCCGAAATCTCATAGTGCTCGACTTTCTGGGCGGCCCCGGCTAAACCGAGATCGGCGATTGCCTCGTCCTTTTCCTTGCCCTCGGTGATCTTTTCCTGGCCTTCCTCAACTAAGCCCTGCATCGCTTTGCAAACCTTTGCTTTGGCTTTGTGCCCGAGAAGCTCGAACGCCTGTTCGAGCCGCTCTACATGACCCTGCGTTTCCTCTAAGTGCTTTTCAAACGCTTGCTTTAACTTCGGATCATGCGCAGCCTTTGCCATCTTCGGCAACGCCTTTACCAGTTGATGTTCTGCATGAAGCAGATCTTGCATCTCCTCTACGAGCATTTCCTGTAACTCGGGCATGTGTTATCTCCTCGTAGGGTGGACGTCCTGCATGTTACTTTTTCATCATGATTTCACGTCCGCTGACCCAGCCGGCGAGACTCGTGAACTTACTAGTACCGACTACTTCTATTTCTCTTTCTCTTTGATGATGCTGATGGATCCCAAGCGCTCCAAAATGGCGTAACGGATCTGAGAAAGGGTCTTCACGCCTTTGGTACGTGCTGCCGCCATCACATCCATGTCCTGAATGCGCATTTTACCCATGATTTCGGTCTGCCATTGCTGTTGCTTCAACAATACGAGCGGCGTGCCGTCTACCAACAGTCCAAGCCGGGGAAATCGCCTCTTTAAAAAAGAAACCAGCCGGTGCATCAATCCAACCGTAATGACAGCGCATACCGCGTTTGTCTCTGAATGATCGTCGCCTACTGTCGCGAGAATAATGGCGCCGCCGATTAAGAAAATCAGGACAAACTCGAAGGGCGTCATCTGCGCGCCGGGACGCCGGCTGAGAATACGAACTGTGAGCAGGAGAAAAAAGTAGCCCACAATTGCGTGTATAACCGTGCTCATAGCGCGCTTCGGAGATCTGTCAAGGCATTACTCCAATCGTCAGGTTTAACGTTTCCGACCCGGGCGCCCGCAAAGCCAGATGGAACACTCCAGCCGAAGCCGGCTCCATTGCAAAGTCAATGGACGCGGAATTGCTCGTAGCGGGAAACGTATAGAGAATGCCGCCGTTACCGATTGCCGAACTGGAAGGCTGTGGTATTACGCGCTGGGCCCCGAGAGGCTTGACCAAGCTTTCGCTGGCCCAGAGTTGAATTTTGTCGTCGTGGATCGCCGCCGGTCCGAAGTGAACCGTCAAGATTGACGGCGTATGGAAACGCTCGATCCGCTCGTACTTGACGTCGATACTTCCATCGCTCGCTTTCCGTTCCGCGTGCGCGAACCATCCGCGCCCAAATACACCCAACACATCGAGGATCACAAGGCAGATAAACACAATCCATATCGTGCGTTCGAACCGCCACCAGCGCCGCTGGAAATCTAAATCGGAGCCGACCGCGACTTCATCGTTGACCTTTGTAATGCTGTCGGTAACGAGTTCGGTTTGCGCGGAGGATGGCATAGAGTATTACTTGTCCTCGGATGGAATGATGCTGATCTCGCCGTTCCGTTCCAGAACGGCATAATCAATCTCCTCCAAACTCTTTATTCCCTCATCACGAGCCGTGGCCATCACATCGTTATCTTGTATGGCCATCTTGTCCATAATTTCCTTCTGCCATTGGCCTTTCTGGAGCAGCACAAGCGGAGTCCCGTCGATCACACGGCCGGCCGTCGGTGAAACCTGCTTCACCCAGGAAAGAATAAAATGGGTGACCCCGATCGTTGCAATCGTAAGTAGCGCGTTGGTAATGGACCGGTCATCCCCAATCATTGGTGTGAGTGTGACGCCGCCCATAAAGAAAATGAGGACGAACTCGAATGGAGTTAGTTGCTTCCCCGGACGTCTGCCTACTACGCGAACCATCAAAACGAGGAAGCAGTACCCGAATATTGCTCGAAAGACTGCGCCCATGTACAGATCTCTGTAAATAGAGGGCCGAAACCGGCTTCGAATTACCACCGTAAAAACACTCTGTCCCGTACGCTTACCAAGGTGAGTGGGTCTACTGCAACGTGTACAGATACCCTGCGATATCCGCCGCATCCGCGTGAGTGACGCCTAAGTTCGGCATCACCGTTTTTTCGTCCACAGCTTTTGGATTTTCAATCCAGCGCACCATGTTTTGCGGCGTGTTCCGCAGTACTCCGGCAATATACATCCGGCTCGCGATGCCGGATAGCGGTGGTCCGGCCAAGCCGGCGGCGTCCGAGATACCCGGAATGATGTGACATGAGCCGCAGCCGTAATACTGGATCATTCGCGCGCCCCGAAATACGTTGCCGCCGGTCGTGACCTCACTGGTATGCTGCCGCGCGCTGCTGCTATTACATGCGGTGGACACGAGCGCTGCGAATAGGACCAGAAAGGTGAGAACCTTATTTCGCACTGCGCGTCCTTTCAAGCATTGCGTCACTCTCTTTTAGCCACTCGGAGAATAACCACAACCCGGCTACGAGATAAATCAGGCTGGCTGGAACCCACATGATCAGTCCGCCAATCT
>DAISJE010000414.1:0-2878 GCA_036821665.1 Bryobacteraceae bacterium
GATTGGCATTGTTATCGATCCCGTCCAGCAGATAGTTGTTCTGCGCCGGACGCGAGCCGTTCGCTGAAAAACTGCCGCTCGCTCCAAGACCGCGAGTATCCTGCTGACCCTGCGTAACGCCGGCCGAAAGCCGGGCGAGGAACGTGTAATTCCTGCCGTTCAACGGCAAATCATTCACCGCGCGCTGGCCAATGACCTGACCGACCGACGCATCCTGCGTCTGCAGCGGTGGAGGTTCACCGGTAACCAGAACGGTCTGCGTCATCTGGCCGGGTGGCAGCGCGAAATCCACCACGACTCGCTGCTGCACGTCGACCGAGACTTGAGCATGCTCGACACGCTGGAATCCTTTGAACTCGGCCGCAACCGAGTAGTGACCGATTTTAACGGGAGAGAACGTATACTCCCCGCTCGAACCGGAAGTCGCCGTTATGACGACACCTGTGTCGTCGTTCTTTAGCGTGATGGTGGCGCCGGGAATTACTGCTCCACTTGTATCT
The DNA here is from genome assembly GCA_036821665.1 of Bryobacteraceae bacterium. Taxonomy (GTDB): domain Bacteria; phylum Acidobacteriota; class Terriglobia; order Bryobacterales; family Bryobacteraceae; genus Bog-105. The sequence goes on from DAISJE010000414.1 coordinate 501, forward strand.
TTGACGGTTCCGAGGATTGCGCCGGTGTCTACCTGAGACAGCAACATTTGTGGCACCAATATGAAAAGTGAGATCAGTACGGATTTTTGGGCGAGAGTCATGGGAGCTATACCGAAGATTTGATGAGAAGCCGATTGCGTATGGGCCTCGCAGAAATATTACGGAGCGAGAAATGTTTCTTGAACTCGCCCCAAAGCAACTGAAATTTACTGCGAGAATATCACAAAAAAGCGATGCGTTTCACATGAGAGTTTGGACAGTACGCTGAGGCTGCTTTGTGGGGGGCAGCGCCGTGCGCTCCGCGTCCGTCATCGGCGCGCACTCGTGCGCACCCAACGGATCTATTAGTCCGGATTGCTCGTGACAAACAAATCGTTCGTCACGCTAAAAACGCCAGGCGTCGTATTCGCCTGCATCTCCGCCATAGCCGAATCCGACGTATTGTCCACGGCGCCCTTAAGCGTCACGTTTCCATTTTTGACGATGATGTGAATGGCGTGATAGCCGATCGGTGGATCATTCGTAATTCCCATAGTGCGCGCGGTCAGACTTCGCCATCGGGAACTGGGACCACGATTAGACGTATACTTCTGCAACGTCGGGCTGCCATAAATTCGCCGGTAAACAGCAGCACGAATTCGGTCGTCATTGGGAGATACCGGCAAAACTTCTATTTGGTTATCGACGGACTGAACGCCCTCGATCTTCTTCACAACGTTTTCGGCAGATGATTTTAAAATAGGCCGCGAAGCTTGTCCGCTCAGAGTGACCGTGCCCCCTTTGATTCCGAAATAGATGTTATCGAAAACTCCGTATTGCGGCAGCTTCAGGATGGCGCTCTGCACTTGCTTTGCGAGTTGAAGCACCTTCTGCTGCGCGGCGTCGGGCTGTGCCGCTGTATCTGATTTCTGATGGGCAAAGGCCGGACAAATAAAAAGCCCTGCACTCAACAGCCCTGCGTATAAAGACAGTTTACGTTGCATCGTGCACTCCGTTCTGGAACGAGATTGTATCTCAAATCGGTGCTGAATGACCGGTACGGGACACATTAAGCAACCTTCAGCCGCTGAGCGGAAACATTTTGTCCACGGACCGGGTCTTCTGGGGGAGCTACCTATCTATGAGAAATTACTGTCTTCGCCTTGGGATATCTATTCTCGCTGTTATCGCTAACGCTCCAGGCCTGTTTGCACAAAGCGCGAACGGGGCCGGCAAACCAGAGCCGGACGTCCTGATATTTACCGACGGTGAAAAGCTGATTGGCCAATTCGAACATTCCAGCGGCTCATCGGTCACATTCAAAAGCGATATGGCGGGCGAAGTGACCGTAGACTGGAGCAAAATTAAAGAGCTTCACACTTCCCAAAAGGTTGCTGTCGTGCCTAAGAGCGTCACGCTCGGAAGGAATATCGACACCTCTAAAATTCCGCAGGGGACTCTCTCCATGACCGACCAGAAATTGACGGTTACGCCATCGGCGCAAGGTACGCCGCAGACGATTCCGGTTGGCAATGCAGGTCATGTAATCGACCAGGCTACCTTCGAACGCGATGCGGTCCACAATCCGGGCTTCTTCAACGGGTGGTCCGGTGCGATTGCCGCCGGCGCTTCGCTCGTTCAAGCGACGCAGAGCAGCCGTACCTTTACAGGAGCGTTTAACTTCGTCCGCGCCATCCCGCCGGAGAGCTGGCTTTCACCGCGCAATCGAACAATCGTGGATTTTTCGGCCTCGTACGGCAAAGTGTCACAACCGGGCACGCCCACGGTAAAGACCGACATTATTCACGGCGACGCTGAACGCGACGAATACCTGACATCACGCCTCTATGGATTCGGGCAAGCGGCCTGGGATCACAACTTCTCACAAGGCCTCGATTTAATGCAATCCTATGGAGGCGGCCTCGGCTTCACCGCTTATAAAACGGACAACGCGGAACTCGACTTCAAGGGCAGCATCGATTACATCAAGCAACAATTTACTGATTCGAGCCAAAATGAAAATCTCATCGGCGCAATCCTCGGCCAAACTTACCACCGCGGTTTCGCGCGCGGCATTGTATTGAACGAGGCCCTGTCGGTCACGCCTTCTTTCAACGTTGCAAGCGCATATTCGGCTCTGGGTAGCGTGACTTTAGGTCTGCCGCTATATAAGAAATTTAATCTTGTCTTCGGTGTGTTGGACAGTTTCCTCAACAATCCGCCGCCGGCGTTTAAGAAAAATTCATTCCAATTTACGGCTTCACTCGCTTACAGCATCCCGTAAAGAAAAATCGGGATACTCCGTCTCCGCAACAAGAGCTGGTGGGCGGGCTTGGCCGTATCGGCAACGAAGCTGGTGGGGCGGGCTTTAGCCTGCGCGGAGCTTCAGCTCCGCAGAT
>DAISJE010000414.1:2978-4645 GCA_036821665.1 Bryobacteraceae bacterium
GCAACGAAGCTGGTGGGGCGGGCTTTAGCCTGCGCGGAGCTTCAGCTCCGCAGATTTTTCTCGCATCGAAGCACCTCGAAATCCGGGACTGGCTCGACTGTCCTGAGCGCAGCGCCTCGGGCCTAACACCGAGACACGCTTGAACGCGCGAGCGGCAGTCGTGCCTGTCCCTTACTACGCAAAACGCCGAATGCAGAATTACGCATGCACGGGCCCGAATTCGTTGCCTTCTCGTTTTGCTTCGTTTTGCCTCTGGCATTTTCGGGCAATTCTGACATATGCTGATGAGGCTAGGGTTCGTGAAGAGGTCAATTGTGAGCCATTTTATTCGACGTAGTTCTGTCTGCGCGACAACGGCACTTGCGACGTTGTTAACCTTGCAAGCCACCGCGCAAAGCCGGTTGCGGCTGAGCGGTCCAGCCATCTCGAGCCAAAAGGTCGAGTTTAACGTCTACCTCCCGTTGCGGAATACAGACGAATTGGACCGGCTGCTTGAGGCCCAACACACGCGCGGCTCCGCGCAGTACCATAAGTGGCTGACTCCTGCCGAATTCCGCAGCCGCTTTGGCCCCAGCCCGCAAGATACAGCCGCGTTGGCGGAAATAATGAAAAGCTATGGCTTCGCGGTAACGCAAGTGCACAGCCATGGTGTGCGCGTGCAAGGGACCGTCAATGCCGTTCAGCGAACTTTCGGAACCGCTCTATCGAACACCGTGGCGCTAAACGGTAGAACAAAGCTCGTAACATCCGAGCCACTCTCGCTCCCGCCCGCGCTCGAACGGATGGGCGCCAAAATCATACATTTCTCGCGCTTACCTGAACTTCAACCGCAGGTGCGGCGTGTAGCAGGACCAGTTCCTTTGGAGCGCACCGCTCCGTTGCTAGGCGCAGCACCGCAGAACCGCAATTCGCCCTTAGGCGGCTACTGGTTTAACGATTTGAAGCAGGCGTACGATTTTCCCTCCGCACGATACCTGAATGGTCGCGGAAGAGTCATCGCCATTATGGCTGTATCCGATTTCCTGGACTCAGATATTAATGCTTATTTTGCGCATGAATCGACCAGATCCGCGCCGATCTCCGCGCCTACGATCATCCGAAAAGCCGTCGCGGGTGGATCTCCGCCGTTCAATCCTAACGACGGTAATTCTATTGAAGCCGAACTGGATATCGAACAGGTGGGTGGAATGGCTCCCGGTGCAACGTTGGTTGTAATCAATCTTCCCGACGCGAGTGATCCGTCTTTTAGCGACGGGTATTTGACGCTGGTAGAAGGCAACTTCGCCGATATCGTAAGTACATCGTTTAGCGGGCCGGAGGCGCTTTATACGGCAGCCTACAACAGTGGTCAGGACTTCACTGGCATCCTCCAGGTCTTCGACGATTTATTCAAACAAGGAAACGCGCAGGGCATAACATTTGTCGCAAGTTCGGGTGATTTCGGAGGAACTCCTGTTCCACCGCTTTCGTATTTCACCAACCCGCCGAAGGATACGCCTGTGATCGTCGGGAAATTCCTTCCGGGTGCGGAATTCTTCGCATCGAGCCCGCATGTCACTGCTGTGGGGGGAACAAACCTGACGACGACCTTCAATCCTCCGAGCTTGGAATCTCATTACGTGAGTGAGAACGCTCTTGGCGATCCTCTACTGCCGTTCGATCCATAC
>DAISJE010000415.1:0-4641 GCA_036821665.1 Bryobacteraceae bacterium
GATGACCACGTGCCGGTATCGGGAGCCGATCCGAGAATACGGCGTAAATGTGCAATTGCTGCGTCAAGCGTGACCGCGCCGGACACCAGGCTGAGCGCGGAGAGATTCGACAAGCCGTCTGTCCAGGCGTCCAGGATTTCCTGCTCATCGCCACTGAGTTCCGTATCGCCCGGCCAACCGACAGCCGCGAGCAGGTCGCCGATGAACTTGCTCCATGCAGCCAGATCCTGCATCATCGCAGGCTGACGCACGACTCTGCGCACTTTCGGCCAGAGCGCCGTTAGAATCGGGCAATCAGCACCGGCGTATTCGATATCGCGCAGATTGACTTCGAGTGAGCGGCGGCTGCGCAGTTTGGCATCGGCGAGCGCTCTCAGATTGCGTTCACCGCTTGCACCCTTAATGAACGGACAGCGCAAAATAGCGCCGGCATCCGCCAACCGGATGCGGTTACTGGCAAGCTCCAATAAAAGAAAGGCGCTGCTGACGAGCGGGGTATCGAAAAGCGGCGCAGGCGCGTTGATGTGAAAAGCAGATTGACTGCCAGAGAGGGGAACGGCGGCAGTACGTGCTGCCGCGGGATAGAAAGTCTGATGAAAGACTCGCTCAACGAGCGAGCGGCGTGCATGCAGGTCGGGAATCACGATTCCGAGCGAGGATCGCGGGTCCCGTTCGATCGCCGTGCGCGCCCAGCGCGCGGCATATTCGAGCTCAGCTCCGGAATCGAGGAAGGGCTTAACAAGAATGCTACCGGCAGACTGATGCGAATTGTTGCATTCCAGTTGCGCGAACGCGCCGAGGGCAGAGCGCAGACGTTCAAAGGCCGGAGTCAATTGCGAGAACGCCACGAAAAGCGTGGGCTCGAGGCTGCACGAGCGCGACGCAAGCCATTGCGGAACTAACCGCCAAAGATCGGATCGGGTAATCCAGCCATGTTCGGCGCACTCACGGCGAAATTGTTTGTACCACTCAATGAAATGCCGCGCATCCTCGTGATTGTTCCAAGCTTCGCCATCGATGGGGATCGACCATTGACCGATCAGCTTAGCCGCCCTGCTGGCGAGCCGCGCCGTCGCGCCGGCGTTAAATACGTTTGCGTCCGCCTCCTCTATGATTCGCTGCCAGAGTACATGTTCCTGGGACCGCGAAAGGAGCGTCGGGGCCTTAGGAGTGTTATAGCGGGCCTCCTGCCAGCGGCCCGTGAGCCAGGCATCTATGGAGACGATGGACGGACGTTGCCAGCTTGCCATTCCACGGGCAAGCTGACGATTTGAAAATTGCTCGCCGGCAACGGCCGCCAGCAGCGATGTGGGAGTAACGATGGTGGCGCCCTTCTCGATAGACGAGAAGAAATCGGCGCAGGCAAGACGCATGAAATGAAGCTTACGAAAACGAGAAAAGATCGCGATGACCGCTTGCTAAGGGCTTTGCAAAAAATTCGGGTCAACCGCTCCCTCAGGGTCGCGGCTCAGTATCTCTATTATCGACTCAGGCAGTCGCGGCTTTGGCTTTCACAAACTCCAACTCGAATTCCAGTTTCACGTCATCACCGACCAGGACCCCGCCTGTTTCAAGCGGCGCATTCCACTTCAACCCGAAATCGCTGCGCTTGATTTTTGTTTTGGCGGAAGCGCCAATCCGGGTATTGCCCCAGGGATCTTTCGTTTCGGGCGATATTTCTTCGACATTCAGAACAACAGGCTTAGTGATTCCATGTACCGTCAGGTCCCCGGTAACCTCCAGTCCCGTAGCGCCGGATTTCTTAACGCTCGTGCTGTTGAACTCAATTGTTGGATATCGAGCGACATCCAGGAAATCCGCGCCTTTCACATGGCTATCCCGTTCATTGTCATTTGTACTGATCGTAGCGGTATCAATCACCGCGTGAACTGTGGAACTCGTCGGCGCATCCGGATCGTACACGACATTGCCTTTCACTCCCTTGAAGGAGCCACGGACATTAGTAACCATCAAGTGGCGGATACTGAACTGCACACTCGAGTGAGCCGGATCGATTTCATAGGTTGTCTTCATTGGAATTTTCCTTTAATAACTGTCAATTGCTCGATTCTCTTCATTCTCGCTCTGTAATTTTTACTGATGCAGTGGATTCACGGAAAGTAACGTGTTTTTCCTGCCAGCATCCTGAGAATGGAGGCTGGAATGGAACAAGGCAGGCGGGAAGTGGTTGTTGTCACAGGGGCATCGGCGGGTGTAGGGCGCGCTGTCATCCGCGAATTTGCACGCCGGAAGGCTGCCATCGGACTTATCGCCAGAGATCGGGCCCGGCTGGAAGCAGCTAAGCGGGAAGTAGAGCAACAGGGTGGATCTGCGCTGGTTCTTTCGGTTGATGTGGCTGATTCGAGCGCTGTGCAGCGCGCGGCAGATCAAGTCGTCGAGACTTTTGGACCCCTCGATGTTTGGGTCAACAACGCCATGACCACGGTATTTGCACCTCTTAAAGAGATACGACCGGAGGAGTTCAAGCGTGCTACGGAGGTGACATATCTCGGATGCGTTTACGGGACCATGGCCGCCCTGGGGCACATGCTGAAACGCGATCAGGGAACCATTGTGCAGGTCGGTTCAGCATTGGCATACCGCTCTATCCCCCTGCAAGCGCCGTACTGCGGGGCCAAGCACGCCATTGTCGGCTTTACCGACTCTTTGCGTTGCGAACTGATCCATCAGAAGAGCAATGTCCATGTGACCGTGGTGCACCTGCCTGCCATGAACACGCCACAGTTCAGTTGGTGTCGCACGCGCCTGCCCCGGCAGCCGCAGCCGGTGCCGCCCATTTTTCAGCCTGAGGTCGCGGCTCGGGCCATCTATTATGCAGCACATAACGAGCGCCGGGAAGTCTTCGTAGGAGGCTCGACGATGAAAGCAATCTATGGACAGGACGTCGCACCCTCTTTTGCCGACTGGTATTTGGGAACACACGGATATGAAGCGCAGCAAACGGGCGAGCTAATACCGCCTGACCGTCCTGATAATCTGTTTGAGCCGGTAAGCGGCGATTGGGCGGCACACGGCATTTTCACGAAAGAAGCGAAAGACTTCAGCCTGCAAAACTGGGTCAATCTTCGAAGAGCGCCGCTTGCGCTGGCGGTTGCCGGAATCGCGGGTATCGGCGCCTTGTTGTGGAAGCGGAATGCAGCTCAATAACAGGCCCGTGAAGAAGTGCCTGAGCGCGCTGTCGTATATGGTATTGATAAAGATCGCGGTTCGGCTAGGGAACGGAGCTGCTTAGCTTGTCGTTGTTCGCCAGGCACAACATCAAGGTCACAGGCAGTGGCGAGAGGACCATCCTGTTCGCCCACGGCTACGGCTGCGATCAAACGATGTGGCGCTTCGTTGCCCCAGCGTTCGAGGATCAATACCGCGTGGTGCTGTTCGATTACGTGGGCGCCGGCAAGTCCGACATTTCGGCGTACAGCAGACAGAAATATGCAACGCTCAGTGGATATGTCGATGACATATTGGAGATAATCGGCGCGATTGGAGGTGGGCCTGTGATTTTCGTGGGTCACTCCGTGAGTGCTCTTATCGGAGTGCTTGCCTCTATCCGCCGGCCGCACGCTTTTGACTCTTTAGTGCTCGTCGGGCCATCGCCTTGCTATATCAACGACGAGCGATACGTCGGTGGTTTTTCACGTTCCGATATCGAGGGACTTTTGACGATGTTGGATGACAATCACCTTGGCTGGTCGAAAACGATGGCTCCTGCGATCATGAAGAACCCGGAGCACCCCGAACTGGCAGAGGAACTCGCAAACAGCTTCTGCCGTACGGATCCTCGAATCGCGAAGCATTTCGGACGTGTTACGTTTCTCTCCGACCACCGCGCCGATCTTTGCAGTGTGACTGTTCGGAGTCTTGTGATGCAGTGTTCCGAGGACGATATTGCCCCTGATTCCGTCGGAGACTACGTTCATCAACATATCCCCGGCAGTCGCTTTGTAAAGTTGCAGGCAACCGGACATTGCCCTCATATGAGTGCGCCTGCAGAGACGATTCAGGTTATTCGAGATTACCTTGGGCGATGACCATCTCTCCCTATCCGAAGATGCGGCGTTCCTGGAGGCTGCCGACAAGCTATATAAACTCGCACCGTTCGGATACATCGCAACCGCTGGGTCTGGTAGAGTTCTTCTCGTCAACGAGACACTTTCAGGTTGGCTGGGCTATACGCGCCAGGAGTTACAGTCCGGAGTTCGGCTGCCGGATCTGCTCACTCCAGGGGGCCGTCTATTCTATGAGACGCATCTTGCTCCCATTCTCTTGGCCGACGGCTCTGTAGATGAAGTTGCTCTTGATTTCGTAAGCAAACAGGGCAGCATCGTACCGGCCTTGGTCAACGCCCGTCAGACATACGCGCCGGGCGGTGAAGCCGCCCTGAATCGATGGACGGTTTTCAAAGCTACCGAGCGCAGGCTATATGAACGTGAGCTGGTTTCTGCTCGCAATCTGTTCGAAACGACGCTATCGAGCATCGGCGATGGCGTGATCACCACAGACGCTGAAGGGGCAGTCATGTTTATGAATTGTGTCGCGGCTGAATTGGCCGGCTGGGATCCGGACCTCGCCGTGGGCAGACCCATCGAAGACCTGCTGGTTTTGACTCTGGAAGGGTCGAGT
>DAISJE010000416.1:0-4607 GCA_036821665.1 Bryobacteraceae bacterium
CCACGATGGATAACGAAGGATATCTCTGGAATTGCCGGTATTACGGCAAGTGCATTGTGCGTGTCGCGCCGGATGGAACGATTGACCGTGTCATCGAAATGCCGGTGACAAACATCACAAGCTGTACGTTCGGCGGTGAGGGCCTTAAGACCCTTTACATAACCACTGCTTCCAACGGCGCCCCTCCGGAAGAACGGCTGGCCGGCGGCCTATTCGCTCTTCAGACTGATGTCGCCGGACAGCCGGAAAACCGCTTTCGGGTGTTTAAAAGCTAAGTTTCAATCCGAGGTCGATCGTTCGTGACCCGCCGGCACCGGTTACAAGACCAAAAGTAGAATCACCTAAAGTCACGTCGGGATTATTGAAATGCGGCGTATTTGTAGCACTGTACCAATCCGTCCGGAATGCCAAGTTAAATCGCTCGGTCAATCGAATGTTGCGGAAGAGCGCTGCATCTAGATTAAAAAAACCCGGGCCCGATTGAATATACCTACCCACGTTCCCAAAGGTTGGCGTGCCAAATAACAAGGTCGGGTCTGCAAATGCCGATGTGTCAAACCATGGAACGGTGTTGATCCCGTACAGTTTATTGAAGGGTCCGACCAGTTCGGGTGATTGGCTATTGCCGGGAGTATTCAAAGGGGACGAAGGCGCACTGAAGTTCAACGGCGAGCCGCTCATGAGCGTCCAGACACCGCTGAACTGCCATCCGCCCAAAATCACATTAAGCGGTCCGGTTTGGAAAAACTTATGTGCCTTACCGAAAGGCAAATCGAAGACAAAGCTTTGGTTGAAAATGTGCGTATGGTCGAAGTCGGTCCGGGCATAATTCCTTCGAAAATCGACATAATAGGCGGCACCGCTTGAATTTTCTCCGTTCTCGGTGGCAAATCCGAGCGCCTTACCAAACGTGTAGGAAGTTGTGATCGTAACGCCGGAGGTAAAGTGACGGTTCAAGCTTACCTGCAGCGAGTTGTAAGATGAGGCGACCTGCGAAAAGTACATGTTGACGTTAGATTTGATGCCGTATGCCTGAAAGTACGGCTGGCCCGCAGATCCCTTTCCGATGAACGAGGGATCTACAACAGCGTTCAAGTTATATTGCAAAGGAATGTGAACCCCACGATTACCGACATAACCAACGTCCAAGGCGAACTGTGCCGGTAAAGCACGTTCGTACGTGAGGTTCCAGGATTCTACGTATGGATCTACATAATTTTTCGGAATCACTACGTAGGACTGGCTCTTCAGTAGCGGCGTATCCACGGGAATGATACCGTTCGAGGGGACGGTGGCTACTAATGGAGGCGGGAAACCTTTGGCAAAAGTAGCGGCGCTGCCGTCGGAAAGAATCGCCGGCCCGAAACCACTCAGCGAATTAAAGGCATTGTTCTGCTTTACCGGGAAGTTATAGGCGTACGTGTTGTCCTCAAACGGTTGATAGCTGATGCCGAAGCCGGCACGAATGACATCATGTTGCGTAATACGATATGCCAAACCAACACGAGGAGCAAAATTACGATACCTATGCTTCATTCCCAAGTCCATCGGGTTACCGCCTACGCCCGCGACCACTAAGCTATTGGTTGCTCCATCGTAATTGGAAAAGCCGCCTGGAAATTGGGGAGTTGCAGGTGGGTAATATTCCCATCGCATTCCTAAATTCAGAGTCAACTTGGGAGTTGCCTGCCACTTATCGCCACCGTAAAAGAAAAGCTGCCATGCACGATAAGCAGGGAAGTAAACGGGAAGATCACGGCCCACCTGGTTGGGAACGCCGAGTAGCAAGCTCGCGAAATTATTGGCAAATCCGCTCTTCGGGCCGCCATTCAAGGATGTTTGTCCGCCAGCGAATGTCCACAACCCGCGCGGGCTGAATGTTTGTTCCTGAAGCAGATCATCGCGGATGCGAATAAAATTGCCGCCAAATTCGAACGTGTGATTCCCTACGATTTTTGTCCAGTTGCTGACGACGTCAATATCGGTTTCAGCACGCACCCACGGCAAACTGGCCGAGTATCCAATTATCGGGTCTGAAAAACCGGAGCCCGTCAGCCCGGTGATGCCGCTGGTAAAGGCGCTCACGTTTACTCCGGGTATGCCGAATTTTGTTGAACTGGTTGTGCCGTAATCGGAATTTTGCGCTTCGTTGCGATACCGGTTCAGGCCGATACGCGTTTGAGAAATCAGAGTTGGCGAAAAGATGTGGTTCCAGTTAATGCCGGCGGAATATGTCGCATCCGTGCCGGTGCCTTGAAAGCCGCCACCTATCGGACCTCCCGCGACCGGACCGTATGCGGGCGATTGATTGGTGATGGGATTCATATAGCTCAGCCGGCCGGCGATATGATCCTTGTCTCCCGCATTCTCGTCGATCTTTACATCGAAGCTTTTGTTGTCTTGGATGAAATTTGTCGTTTCCAGATAATTATTCGAATACTTCTGTGTCCCGCCTGCGGTCAGGTTGCCGTTCGGGGTCGGAACCAGTCCGAGTAGCGCGGCGGCTATTGGATCAATGCGGTTCATCGGAATTCTGTTGCCTGGGAACTGCGTTCGACCTTTTCCGCAGTTCTTCGCATTTCCGCCAGGAAGGCAATCGATCGTATCCCCAGACTGCGGGTCGAAGATTTTACTCAGTGCCGGATCGGAAAAGTCACCGTTTTTCATGGCAGTCGTCGGGACGCCAAACCGCTGAAATTGTCCTTCGTGATCCGTGGTCCGTAAAAAGTCGAAGAAGAAGAAAGTCTTGTTTTTTATAATTGGACCGCCAATTGTCCCCCCATAGTAGTTTGTAACCAGCCGCGGCTTTACGAACGGTTGACCATTCTTTCCATAGTCGAAAAAGTTCCGGGCATCTAAGCTGTTGCCGCGCCAGATCTCGTAAACGGATCCATGAAACTGATTTGTACCCGATTTGAAAATTACATTCGTCACCGCCCCGAGCGCTGTTCCTTGCTCGGGATCGTAATTGCTGGTCGTGACATCCACTTCCTGAATGGCTTCGACCGGCGGGATGTACACCTGCAACAACCCGGTGCGCTCATTGTCGTTCACGCCTTCAAATTGAAAATTGTTGGCCAGACTTGACGATCCGTTGACTTGGTTGTTCAGGCTGTTCTGCGGGTTGAAAAAACGAGAATGGTTGAACTCCGAACGTGTCGCACCCGGCACCAGGTTCAACAAATTCTGAAAATTGCGGTTATTCCCCAAGGGCAATTGAGATGCCTGCATGGAACTCAACGTCATGCCCGTCTTCGCCGTGTCGGTTTGCAGTAAAGGTATCGTGCTAGCCACGTTGATTGTTTCCGTTACTTGGCCGGGTTGCAGCGACAAATCGACGCGCAACGTGCTATTCACCGTGAGCGGAATATCGCTTCGTTCGGCGGTGGCGAAACCCTGTTTTTCAACTCGTACTTTGTAGTTACTGGGGGGCAGATTGGGGAAAGTGTAGTAGCCGTTTGCGTCGGTGGTTATCGAACGGCTGGTGTTGGTGCCGACATCCGTAATCGTGACTGTTGCGGCTGGTATAACGGCGCCAGACGGATCTGTTACCGTTCCTACAACCGTTCCATTCACAGCTTGCGCCCACGCCCAACCTTGGGCCAAAAGCATAAACACACAGATCACGCTTGCTGCGCGAATCGTCTTCATCTTTGCGAACCCCTTTTCCCAAAGCGTTCTTCTAGCTCGCAACCCCGCCTCGAGCTTCACAGACCGCCCTTCGTGGTTTGATTCAAAAGCCCGAGGAACGTTACGCTCATAGAATTTATCAGACAGTGAACCTGGCGCTGCCCGATATCCTGAAAGTCTCTATGCGGAAGACCGGTCTTGGATGCTTTCTGGTTGTGCTGCTCACGTGGCAAGTGTCAGGCCAGACTCGCGACGAACAGAAAGCGGCAAACCAGAGCCAGCCATTACCGATTCAAAAACAAACCGTTTTGGTCACAGGAACCTGGGAACCTATCCCGCTAACTGAATCGGACCGGTCGGTCGAAATATATCCTTTGCACGATGTATTTCTGCTGTTTGGGAGCCTGACGGACGCGCTTGATCTCGACTCCTCGGTTCAGGTTCAGGGCCGTGCTCCGAACGGCGTACAAGGCGATCTCTCCATCCGTGGCGGCACACCCGGACAAACGCTGGTTCTTCTGGATGGCATTCGTCTGAGCGACGCGCAATCCGCCCACCATAATCTCGATATTCCGGTACCGCTCGATGCTGTAGATCGGATCGAAATTCTGCGGGGCTCCGGATCTACGCTCTATGGCTCAGATGCAGTTGCAGGCGTGGTCAATGTCGTCACCAGGCCGGTGAACAGCTCTAACTCCCCGGAGCTTATCGTTCGCGGCGGCTACGGCAGTTTCGGAACCAATGAAGAAAGCGGCACGTTATCTTTCAGCCGAGGGTTTCTATCACAGCGCTTTTCCTTCGAGCGCGAACTTTCCGATGGCTTTCGTGACGATCGCGAATACAGGAACCTAGCTCTCAGTTCGCAGACATGGTTAAAGACCAGGCTGGGACTCACGCGTGTTTTTCTTTCGCTTCTCGACCGCCCGTTCGGCGCGGATCAATTCTATGGCAATTTCAATTCCTGGGAGCGCACGAAA
>DAISJE010000417.1:0-4606 GCA_036821665.1 Bryobacteraceae bacterium
GAAGCAGACCGCCAAGCTGTAAATACATGGATCAGGGCGCCAGGACATTTCGATGCTGTTATTGACTTCGATGCCGTGGTGCGCGATCCTGCTCACCCAGACCATCTGCTCCCCGCATTCGATTCCGGCGACCATCTGCACCCCTCGCCTGCTGGATATGCGGCGATGGCGAAGGCCGTTCCGCTGCCGATATTCAACTTGCATTAATGCAGGTTCGTCACAGTAAGCTTTAAAGACCGTTTGCTTACGGGTTTGTGAAAAATTGGCTTGACCGCTCCCTCGCGGTCGCGGCTCAGTTTCAAGATCAACGACTTACGAAAGTGTTCCTCGCCCGCGAGCGAATTTTTCACGAACCCCCTCGCGCGCGGCTTAGTAAGCTGTTGACGGGAGCGGGATCAGTAAATCGACCACACGCCCGGCGTTGCAATCTCGAGTAGATGCCGGTCCGGATCGCGGAAATAGACGCTCTGCCCGCCTCGCTCCCAGTTGCGCTTTTCCTCCACCGAAATCCCGTTTTCTTCAAGCCATGCTTCCCAATTCGGCAATTCCGCGGCAGACACCGCGAATGCAATGTGAAGTTCACCGTCGCCATAATGCGGGGACTGGATCTGGCGCGAACCGTCCTTTTGAAATAAGAGCAAGACCTGACGGTCTCCAGCTCGCATCGCGCAGCCGCGCTCTCCAAAGTCGCTGATTACGCGAAAGCCGAAAATCTTTTCATAAAACCGAGCCGAGCGCGCTACATCCTCGACATACAGCGAGGATTCGAGAATTCCATCAGACTTCGGGGGCGCCACGATTTAGCTCGTTCCACCGTATTCTATGTGTCCCTTGCCGTAGCGCTTTTCGCCCGCTGTAACCGGAAACGGCAGCGTATTTTCTTTGGGCGGCAGTGGGCACGTCGCGAAAGGAGTAAACGTGCACGGCGGGTTGTAGGAATGATTGAAGTCGAGATCTACTTTGCCACTAATTGGGAGCGGGGTATTCAGCATACGCCCGGCCTGGTAAGTATTCGTTTTGTTGGTTGGATCTTTAAATAAGAAGAAAAGCGTTTGGCCTTCCGGCGCTTTCTCATAAATCGGCCGCAACCGATACTGCTCGCCACGATAGGTGAACTCAACAATCCCGGGGCTTTCCTCCTGATCGGTCTGCTCCAGAACGTTGTGAATGGAAATCATTTTCCGATCCGGAATGAACCTCGCTTGAAAATGCAGTTCCGGATTAATCGGAAAAAATGTTGTGCCGGTGAATTTCTTAAGTACCGAGCTGGCGCTGTCCTTGGCCCGAACGAAGAACTGATCGCCTCTTTTGATGACGTAAAACGATACCGTTCCGGCATGCATCACGTCCGGTTTTTCTTCGTCGTAAGACAAAGCCCGCGTCTTCCCATCGGCAGCGATGAATGTAATTTTGCCATCCGCCATATGTAGCCGGCCGACGTGCGCAGGCGCAGAATCTTTCGGCAACACAAAATCGTTCGATTTCGCTGAACCGATCGTGTTATCTCCCGGCTTCAGGTCAAACAGACCGACAAGCGTCAGCCAGCCGCTCGGCGAGCGCAGCCCCTGCTCGCGGTGTTGCTGCCATGCCCGGATCGAAGCCTCGTAAGTGGAAGCAGATAATAGAGCCATGCTGAATACCAGAATGCCGATCAAGAACCGGGCCATTTCACTATTCTCGCAGTTCGATGATCGTTGCACCTGCTCCGCCTTCGGCCGGCGTGGCTGAATAGAAACGGCTGACATGGGGATTCGAACCCAAATACTCGCTTACGGCGCGCTTCAACACCCCCATTCCATGCCCGTGAATGATGCGCACACGATGCACCGATGCGAGCGCGGCGGAATCGAGGAACTTATCCACCTGCTCGATCGCCTCCTCGGCATGCTGGCCGATCACGTTCAGCTCGCGATAGCTTACGTCAAAGCGCGGACCGGTTTCGACCCGAACATTCTTTGGCAATCGGTACGCGTCCTGTTTCTCGGATACGACATCCACGACATCTTCGCGCGGAACTTGCATCCGCAGAAAGCCCGCTTCCACCTCCAGCGTGCCGTTCTTGAGAATGCGACGTACTGTGGCAATTTCGCGTACATCTTTGAGCCGTACTCTAGCGCCTTCTTGAATCGTGAGCGGCTGCGCTTTCGCTTGCGCCAATTCAGAAGGAGGCGCCATTGCAGCCGAAGCCTCCTCACGAAACTCGCGCTTCGTTTTTGAAATGAGGCGCTGCGCGTGTTCAGCCGCCTTGCGCTGTTCGGATGACTCTGCAAGCTGCGTCATCAGCATCTGTGCGCGTGCTTCAAAATCGGCGGTGAGCGATTCCGATTTCTTCTCCCATTCGCGCTGACGGCGCTGTTCGAGCCGAACGGCTTCGGTTTCGAGACGAGCCTGCCGCTCCGCAAGGCTGCGTGTCGTTTCCTCCATCTCCCGCGCGCGCCGGGCATTCTCATCCACCTGCCGGTGCAGCTCGGTAAGCAGCTCTTGAAAATCAGCCTGCATACGCGGCAGCACGGATCGGGCATGCGCCAGAATCGGCTGCGGCAACTCAAGCCTAGTCGCGATATCGAGCCCCGCAGATTTGCCGGGCATTCCGAGCCGCAGTATATATGTCGGCTGCAGGGTTTCCTCATCGAAACCCATGGATGCATTCAGTACTCCCGGCGTTTGCGCCCCATACAACTTCAGCGGAAGCAGATGGGTGGAGGCGAGGCAAAACGCTCCCGATTTGCGAAATTCATCGAGAATTGCGACACCCAGCGCGCCGCCTTCCTCGGGATCGGTCGCGCGGCCCAGTTCATCGAGCAACACGAGGCTATCCGGCGTTACACGCTCTAGCATCTGCTTCACGTGCAGGAGATGACCGGAAAAACTGCTCAGACTTTCCGCGATAGATTGCTGGTCGCCAATATCGGCAAGCACATCATCGAGCAAAGGAAACTCGGCTTCGGCGCAAGGCACGGGAATCGCGGCATGAGCCATGAT
The DNA here is from genome assembly GCA_036821665.1 of Bryobacteraceae bacterium. GTDB lineage: Bacteria > Acidobacteriota > Terriglobia > Bryobacterales > Bryobacteraceae > Bog-105. Next base: position 2,983 of record DAISJE010000417.1, read on the forward strand.
CGCTAACAGGCCCGTGGTCTTCATGGTTACCGTCTTGCCGCCGGTATTCGGACCGCTGATTAGCAGACAGCGGGTCTCTTCTTTCAATTCGAATGAGATTGGCACAATCGGCTTCTGCTGCTTGCGGAGCACTGCTTCGAGCAGGGGATGCCGGGCATCGCGCAAGACGAGCCTTCGCTGTGCATTGCTGAAGTGTGGGATTACCGCATCGAAATCGCGCGCGAAACTGGCTTTCGCAAACACCAGATCGAACTCGGCCAGCGCGCGATCGGTCTCCGCGATCTCTTCCGCATGCTGCTGTAGGGCAGTCGTGATTTCAGCCAGGATACGTTCGATTTCGCGTAATTCATCCTCTCGCAGCCGGACCAGCTGATTATTCAGATCAATGGTTTCGAGCGGCTCGACAAACAGAGTATGTCCGGTGCCGCTGGCCGCATGAATCACTCCATTGACGCGGCCTTTCTGCCCGGCTACGACCGGCACGACATAGCGGTCCTCGCGAATCGTAACGAAATCTTCCTGCAAGGTACCGTCGCTGCGATGTGCGCGAATAAATCGTTCCAGCGATTCCTGAATGCTGCGCTGTTGCCGCTCAATGTCGCGTCGAATGCGGCGTAACGCCACGCTCGCTTCATCGGCCAATGTTCCATCCGGAAGGAATGCGTGCTGATAACGCCGCGTCAGGTCGCGCAGGTCCGCTAATTGTGCGGCCCTCCGCCCCAGGCGGGGATAACGCGCGACGAGCGACAGCAAAATAGCACGGTATTCTCCGGCAAGAGCAAGCGTTTGGAATAGATCGAGTATCTGGCGTCCATCGAGCGAAGCGCCTTCTACTCTAAGGATCCGAACTGCCGCTTTGATATCGCGCAATTGATCGAACCGCAGGCGAATGGCTGCGCGCGACCCGGCCGTTTGGGCGCCCGATAGCTCGCGCAAATAGGCGATCGCCTCGCCGGCCTCTGAGAGATTCGACTCCAAAACCGGCAAATCGCTGTGCGGCTCCAAGGCCGCGACTAGCTCCCGCCCCGCCGGGCTGCCGGCATATTTCGCCAGCAAGTCCTTGAGTTCGTCGAATTGGAGAAGGTCGGTACTGCTAAAGGACATGGGAAGCAATCACGCGACCGGCCGCGTGACATAAAGGCACGTTGACGGTTGCTCAGAACACGCTCGAATCACTTCGCGCGTCCCTTCCGTAATAAGCAGATCATCCAGAGAAGCGATATCAAACCATCCCGCCGCCTGCGAATCGCTGCCGGCCCGCAGTTCGCCCCGTAAAATGCGGCAATAGAAATCGATTAAAACGTAGTGATACTCACACGTGCCTGTGGAACCGGGCATGACCCGCTCGAAAACCGTCGCGATGGAATCGGTCGCGACGTCGAGCCCGGTTTCTTCTTTGACTTCACGGATAATCGCATCTTCCAATCGCTCGCCGGCTTCCACACCGCCGCCCGGAAGAGACCAATAACCAGCCAGTGGTGACTGGCCGCGTTGGATCAGCAACACACGACCATCATCGAAAATCAGCGCTCCAACTCCCAGCACTGGCCGGGCCGGGTAGCGACGGCCGCCGTTTTCCTCCACGAATAGTTAGATGCCTCCTCAACCGATTGCCGCCAATACT
>DAISJE010000418.1:0-4599 GCA_036821665.1 Bryobacteraceae bacterium
TGCTTTTGTCGCGCCGGCCGTGGCATATGCGGCTGCGGCGGCGAAGTTGCCCGCATCCAGTTGACGCTGCGCACCGGCTATTAAGCCGGCAGCGCCCACCACTTTGGGCGGCTCCGGGCGTGGCGTTGCGCGCTTCTTACTCGGCGGCTTATGTACAGCGGCAATGGCCGCCAATGCGAGAGCACCGCAAGCGATCGGAATTCGGAAAGAACGAAGTATGTTGCCGCGGCGGACGCCCGGCCGGGTATTAAACCAACTGCCCTGGATAATCTGCTCCTAATTTGAGCTCATCGCCTTCGGCAACCGTATTGACAAGCTCCAGATGAAGGTAGTCGACCATCGATGGGACGGTCATGAACTGCGTGCGATAGGCCTCGCGAGCTTTATCGAGTTCGGATTTCAAGAAAATGTATAGATTCGCTTGCTCGCGGCCGGCGCGGCAAGCCTCAGGCCGGAATAACTGCATCTCGGCAATAGTGACGCGCGAAAACCGCTGTGCGCGGATATGCAAAGCGCGTTGCCGTTCGTCCAAATCCGCCCAGGCCGGTAAGGCAGATCTACGAGTTTTGACACGCCCGTTGGGCGCGACCGGCTCTGGAGAACTAGCCGGCTGCAACTCCGGGCGTGCCGGCGCGATCTGCGCATGCAACGAGCTGTTCACCTGACGTTCCAGAACAAGCGAACCCAGGCCGGTAATCAGTTCAAGGGCTTGTGTATCGATGTGCCCGTCATCGGGCGCAAAAAGAATGGCCGAGACACGGGAACCATTCGTGATGGGGACAAGATGCGCGCGATCCTGCAGGTTTTGCGTGCTCAACGGCGATCCGACTTCACCGGGCGAGCGCAGGGCGATAACGGCATCTTTGCTTTCGACGGCGCTCTTAAACGCCGCCGCAGACGCGAGCGGGAATGAGAGATCGTGAGAAAAATCGAGATTCTGCTGTCCCCGCAAGCGCAGTTGGCCATCCTGCAAAGAAAGCAATGCGAATTGCGCGGCAAATTTAGCCGCGCCGTTAAGAATGGAAGCAATCCAATCGGTTTCGGTTTGATATTGGCGGAGGCGGCGTACGAACTGATTCAATTCGTTCGTTGTCTGCAGACGCGCGGCTTGCGCGGATTGAGAACAAGCTGTATCGAATTCGCGTTTCAGCGATTCCCACGCGGATTCAAGAACATGCATCGGATGTTTTGATTTTAGCGAAGGAGCCGTTAGCGGGCCTGTAGAAGGGAAATGCGTTATTGAAGAGGCCGTCCATCATCGCTGAGGGTATTTACGACGGGCGGATGAGGCAACGCCGGTTTTTCCGGGATGAGCGTGCTGATGACATGCAACTGCCGGCCGGCGTGTGCGAGATCCACGACCAGCTTCCCGTTATTTTGCGTGGATGCTTCTCCGTTCCACTCGTCATCATTCTGCAGCGCGTCGATGCCGGTGAGCCGCAGGCTCGGCTCGCCGTCAGCAAACGAGAAATCGAAGTGGCCGGAGATGCCGTCAAAGAAATCCGTTGGAGAAAGACTGATATTTTCTCCCGAAAAGGTCCCATCCGCGTGCAAATTGCGAATGCTGTCCGCGCCTGTTCCGGAAGTCTCCCATTGACCATCGGCGTTCACTAGTCCACCACCCCACGCGAAGGCCGAGGCGCTCGCTTGAAATTGCCAGCGCGGAGCATAGGCGGCCAGATTTACAGATCCCTTCGCTCGTATTTGAGCCCCGCCCTGCGTTAGCTGCACCGAAGTAAATTCAACGATCGGACCGCGCCAGATGAAGTGCGCCGAAAGAGAGCCCAAGGCCGTCTGATTCACCGAAAACCGGTTCACGGCGAGGTCGCCTTCTAGATTACGTGCAGCGAGCCATGGCGGAATCGAACGGCGCATGACTCGCAGGCGCACGAGCAAGCTTTGGGCCTGCAACGCAGGACGCAGCTCGCTCTCTAATTGATCCAGGGCCGCTGACGGCAGTTCAATGTGAATGCGTTCGACACGCTTTGCTAACGCGTTATAACGATAGCTTGCGTGAATCGTGTTTTCTTCCAAATCCGCTGAAAAGCGCGTCAGGTCGAAGGTCTGCGGATCGAAGCTAATCCGGCCTTGCGCGTTCGTCAAGGGAGAAGCCACTCCCGGCAGATTTAACGTGCCGTCCGCCAATTGAAATTCGCCCGACCAGGAGATCGCATTGGCCTCGCCCGTTGAGCTGTTTTCAGGGCTGCGCGCATAATTTAGCTGCCCCGTAATGTCACCGTTCGAAAACGCAGCAAGAGCTTCCGGCGTGCCAAACCAGGCCGCGGCCGTATTTTTTAGGGCGCTAATCGAAAAATTGTCCGCGCTCAACGAGGCGCGCGCGGCATCGCCGGAGTAGTAATAATCGCCACCGGCCCGTAGTGTGCCGCCTTCAGCGGTCTGAATGATGGCTGGGTAGAAATGCACATGATCGGAAAGAATGGTTGCGCTTGCCGAGGCGGACCGGAGCGGCGGCAAATCCGGTACGGTTGCGATCACGTTCTCCATTGCGACTCCTCCGGAGAAGCCGGCGGCATTCGAATACCCGACGGCGCCGCTAACGGATCCGGCCAGCGTCAGCCCGTCCGGTACCGCAATGCCCATGCGTTTGCCGAGAGGTAAAAGCTGATCGAGCGGTGCATGCTGGAGGTTTGCAACGACAGACCACAAGGGGCGGGTCAGAAAATTGTTGATGTTCATCTGCACGGACACTGGAGTGGATTGAGTCTGTCCGGACGGCACAGTTTGGATGTCGCAACGATGCGCGACCAAATCCAGGTTTCCTTGGTACCGGATATGCCACTCGTCTCCACTCGAGGGGAGAAGGTCCCAGCGGTGTACATCGTTCAATACGAATTCGCCGGAGAGATGCAAGCCGTTCAACGGTCCTGCAATGCGAGCGTGCGAAGTGACAGTACCGTGGATACCGATATCGTGCCCTTCCAGCAGGGTTGTCACTTCGCTTAGATTGCTTTCATCCAGAGTAATGTCGGCCTCGAGCTGGTTTGCCTTAGGGGCGCGCGTGTACCAATTCACGCTACCGCGAAAGTGGCTGAAGCCGTTACCGGCACGATCCGTACGAGCTGGCGAGCCGGAGAACTGAATGTATACTTTGCCGGATCTTTGAGGGTAGATACTGAGATCCGAATCGGCGATGTAGAGTATCGGCTTTCGTGTTCCGAATTTGAAGTCAATCCGCGCGCCGGAGACTTCGAACGCCGGGAACAGGTTCAAAGGAGCGCGGCGCGGCGCGCTAAGCCGCTCCACCAATTCAACAACGTTCCAGGTGCCATCGTTTCGCTTTACCAGGTTGAGAAACGGATCGACCAGGCGAATACTGGAAAGCCGGATCTGACCGAGCAGCAACTTGTCCAGGCGCACCCGCGCTTCAAGTGTCGGTACAAAAGCGAATGGCTCCAGCCCGTAACGGGGGTCCTCGCCGATTGTTACATTTTCGAGAGAGAACCCTGGGCCCGAAAAAAGCGTGAAATGTACGCTCTTAAACATAACTTTACGCCCTAGCGACGATTCGAGAGCGACGCGAAGCGGCGCGCTGAAATGCGTCGCATCAATGAACGGTGCGACCGACCCGGCGGCCAAAACCGTAAGTAGAGCAAACACGAAAGCACGCGCCAGGCGGCGAGATGCTTTTCTAGCCTGAGATGTCGAAACCTGTTGAATAAGCGCCTTCGTCGTACTCTCCGGCAAAACCACTCCTTACCGGTTGGGGCTTTGCTTCGAGCAATTCCGCCCTCGGGCGATGGCCTGCGCCATATCTACGCGTGCCCCGATTATAGCGTCCTATCCAGGAAAATGAGAGCGTTTTCAGCGCGCGTGCTATGCTCATCGCGGTGCTGCGGCGGATTGCCATGATTTTCGATCTGGACGGCGTTTTGATCCATTCGATGCCGCTGCACGTACTCGCCTGGGAACGGTACCTGGAACGACTGGGCATTCAGGTACCCGATGTGGAACAGCGCATGCACGGCAAACGGAATGCCGAACTGGTTCGCGACCTGATCGGTGGAGATTTATCGGACGAGACGGTGTTTGAGCATGGTGCGGCGAAAGAGCGGTTGTTTCGTTCCATGGTTCTCGACGCGGGCGTGGAGCGCTACCGTGTTCCAGGCGTGTTGGAATTCCTGGAGCGGCACGCCGGCCTTCCAAAGGCAGTGGGTTCGAATGCGGAACCGGCCAATATCGATTTCGTGTTGGATCGGTTTGGGTTGCGGCGATTTTTCCAAGTGACGGTTAACGGCTTGCAAGTCAAGCGGCCCAAACCCTTTCCGGATATTTACCTGGAGGCAGCCTCACAACTCAGGACCGGGCCGGAGGACTGCATTGTTTTTGAGGATTCGCCTGTGGGAATTGACGCGGCGCGCGCGGCCGGTATGCGCGTGGTCGGGGTGGAGACCACACCAACTGACTTTCAGGGCGTGGATTTGCACATCCGGGACTTCCTCGATCCCGCTCTGGAGCCGTGGATAACGGCGCAAATGACTAGCTAGAAAGCTTGTCCTGCCCGGCGATCAGCCTCGTACCGCGACCACCTGAAGGTATTCTGCATCGACCTTGGTGGTTCCGTCAGTAGCCCGGTTGTTA
>DAISJE010000419.1:0-4580 GCA_036821665.1 Bryobacteraceae bacterium
GTTAACGTTTTTACGATAGACCACGCTGAGCGGCCCGCGCTTGGTGAAAGTAAATAATACATCCCTGCTAAGAAATGCTTTCCCCAAGATTTTCCTCTGGACTTGATCGCATTGGAGATGCCCACGTTCATCAGTGGTGCGCACTTCGGTTCACCATCCGAATCCATCGCCGCGCCGACACATCCACATTGCCTGAAACCTCTGAAAAATAAGGCCGACTGTTAAAATTAGAGCGCAAATGGCATACGACGTAGTGGTTATCGGCAGCGGCCCAGGTGGTTATTCAGCCGCAGTGCGAGCCGGTCAATACGGGTTGAAAACGGCTTTGATCGAACGCCAGCCCCGGTTGGGCGGCACGTGTCTGTTGGTCGGCTGTATCCCCACGAAAGCGCTTCTTCATACGGCCGATGTTTGGGATTACTTCAAGGATTCGGAATCACAAGGGATTCAGTGCAAGGACCCGCGACTCGATTACCCGCGCGTTCTCGACCGCAAGAACAAAATCGTCACCAAGCATTCGAAGGGCATCGAGTTTCTGATGCGCAAGAACAAAGTAGACGTCATCAAAGGCTCTGCCCGGTTGCTTGGTGGGGGACGCATCGAAGTAACCGGCGATAAGGGGAGTCAAACAGTAGAGGCCAAGAATATTATTCTGGCCACTGGCTCGGAGGCCCGCATGCTTCCCGGTCTTCAGCCTGATGCGAATCTGATTCTCACTAACATCGAAATTCTCGACATGCAGACAGTTCCGAAGACTCTCGGAATCATCGGCGCGGGGGCGGTTGGGGTGGAGTTTGCGTCCATTTTTAACCGGTTTGGCTCGAAGGTGACGGTTCTCGAGATGCTGCCGCGATTGGTTCCCGTCGAGGACGAAGAAATTTCGAGAGAGCTGGAGAAGCACTTCAAGAAAGCCGGTATCCGAACGGAAACCGGCGCGAAAGCGGAAAACATTCGCAAAAATGCCAACAGCGTGAGTTTGAGTGTCACGCTGGCGAATGGCAATCGCGAAGAGATGGAGTTCGACAAGCTACTGGTAGCGGTTGGCCGCAAGCCAAACACGGAAAATCTTGGTCTCGAAAATACGAAGGCTCAACTGGATCGCGGTTTTCTGAAGGTGGATGCGAACCAGCGCACCGGTGAGGCGGGCCTATATGCGATCGGAGATATCGTAGCGGGTACGCCGCAACTGGCGCATGTCGCAACAGCCGAAGGCATGGTCGCGGTGGCTCACATCGCCGGTAAGCCTGCTCGGCCGATCAACCGCAATCGCATCCCAGGTGCGACCTACACCGATCCGGGCATCGGCAGCGTGGGATTAACCGAAGCGCAGGCGCGCGCGCAGGGATTCAAGGTGAAAGTCGGTAAATTTCCGTTCGCCGGCAACAGTAAAGCAACCATTCTGGGCAAACACGAAGGATTCGTCAAAGTAATTGCGGAAGAGACATACGGCGAAATTCTGGGCGTCCATATCATTGGCCCGGAGGCCTTCGAACTGATTTCGGAAGCTGTTACGGCAATGGAATCGGAAGCGACAGTGGATAGCATGATGGCAACAATCCATGCCCATCCGACGATCTATGAAGCGATCGGTGAAGCCTTCAATAACGTGTACGGACTGGCAATTAATATCTGAAGGGAGCGGCAGAAGTGAAACCGCTTGCTGACGCGCGCGGCTCAGAATCAACACGGAACCCCGACCGTAAGAGAGGGGCACGAACGTGAGATCTCTCGAGATCGTGGATCTTGGGCGCATGCGATACGCGGATGCGCTCAATGTTCAGCAGAAACTCGTGAAAGCCCGGCAATCCGGGGAAGGCAGCGACACCTTACTCTTTGTCGAGCATCCACATGTCGTGACGATGGGCCGCAATGGGAAGGTACATCACCTGCTGGCATCGGAAGAGATTCTGGCACGCACAGGGATCGAGTACTACGAAACCGACCGCGGCGGCGATGTGACATATCATGGTCCCGGTCAGGTTGTGGGCTACCCAATCCTTAATTTGCGAGAATGGAAACGCGACGTACACGCGTATTTCAGGGGTGTTGAGCAGGCGCTCATAGATGCGCTGGCGGTATTCGGGATCACGGCAAACCGTATTGCAGAGCGGGGGTATGAGGGTGTTTGGGTAGATGGCGCAAAAATCGCCGCTATCGGTATTCACATCAGCCGCTGGGTCACGTCTCATGGATTTGCGCTGAACGTAGATACCGATCTGAGCTATTTCAAATACATTGTTCCGTGCGGTCTCGCAAAACCGGTTTGCTCGCTTCGCAGTTTGGGCTGGCAGGTGAGCCGTGAAGAGGTGATGAGCGCCATTGCCACCTCTTTTGCGAACGTTTTCGGCTACGAGCCGGCAATGGCACAACAAGAATTGCAGGAGATCCGATGATTGACGTTGTCATGCCCCAGATGGGGGAAAGCATCGTAGAAGGCACGCTTACGCGATGGATTAAACACCCTGGCGACAAAGTAGAACGGGATGAGCCGCTGTTTGAGATCTCGACTGACAAGGTCGATACCGAGATTCCCTCACCCGCAGCAGGAGTCTTGAGCGAGGTTCTGGTGCAAGAAGGCACCACGGTCTCCATCAACACGGTGGTTGCCAGGATTGGAGATGGCGCGGGGCCCGCTGCTGCAGCAGCTCCGGCGGCCGCCCCTCCGCAGCAAGCGGCGAAGCCGGAAGTATCCACGCCGCCGACCACCGGTGTCGGTCCTTCCGCTGCAGCACCGGAAGCGCGAACCCAATCGGCGCCGCCACAACCTCCTCCGCAGCCGGCGCCGACATCGGCCGGGCCATATCCATTCGAACCGCCACAACCAGCGACGCAATCCGCGCCTCAGGAGGAACAACAAGGCCCGCTCTCTCCACTGGTGCGCAAGATGGCGCGCGATTACAACATTGATCTGTCGCAGGTAAAGGGGACCGGCGCCGGTGGCCGTATCACGAAGCAGGATGTCGAGGCGTATATGTCTTCGCAGGCGGCGCGAACCTACGCGGCCCCGTCTGCTCCCGCTGCGCAACCGTCACCGGCGCCATCGCCCATGCCGCTTGCGGAGACGGCAAAAGTCCGCACTGAGCCGATGAGCACCATGCGGCAGAAGATTGCCGAGCACATGGTGATGAGCAAGCGCACGTCGGCACATGTTACAACCGTTCACCGCGTCGACATGACCAAAATCGCGAAACTGCGAGACAAATCGAAAGCGGAATTCAGCGCGCGTAACGGTTTTTCGTTGACATTTCTGCCGTTCGTTACCGCCGCGGCTGCCGAAGCACTGCGCGGCTTCCCGATCTTCAACGCTTCGATAGATGGTAAAAACATCGTCTACTACCGCGATATCAATATTGGCATTGCGGTCGCTCTCGAGGCTGGTTTGATCGTCCCGGTGATTCGCAATGCAGACGAAAAGAACGTGGCCGGCCTGCAGCGATCGATTGTCGATTTGGCCACGCGTGCCCGGTCGCGCCAACTCAAACCGGATGAAGTGCAAGGCGGCACGTTCTCAATCACGAATTTCGGAAGCTTTGGCAGCATCTTTGCGACGCCGGTGATCAATCAGCCTCAAGTGGCAATTCTCGGCGTTGGCGCGGTTGAAAAGCTGCCTGCGGTAGTCGATGGAGATGCCATTGCAATTCGTTCGCAAGCATACCTGGCGCTCACCTTCGATCACCGCTTAATCGACGGCGCTCTCGCCGATCAATTTTGCCAGAAAGTAAAATCGATCCTGGAAAATTGGTCCGCTAATATCCTTTAAACGCCAGATTTCATAGAAAGACGGGACCGGATTTGCTATGAGGGTTCGGTTTCGCCTTTTTAACGCCAAAGCACGTGCCACCTCCGCCCAGTGGACGATATCGGCATAGCCCCTTAATTCATCAGTTTACAGGTTTTTAACTATACACTTCCCATTCAGGTGTGTAAGCTCGCTTTTCTTCTTGACGAAAGTTTAATGTGGGCTCAATATTCCTTTGGGCTGTTTAGACTCCAACTGATCATAGATCGAGGAAAGAGGTCCGTGAATGACCTTCCAGGTCGGCGAGAAAGTGGTCTACCCGAATCATGGCGTAGGCACAATTGAAAATATCAGTTCCCGTTCTTTTGGCACCCAGCAGGAGCGATTCTATCTGCTTCGCCTTGCGCCTACCAGCATGACCGTCATGGTGCCGTTTTCACACGTGGGCGATGTGGGACTTCGCAAAGTGACGAAGTGCAGCGAGATTAACCGGGTTCTGAACTATCTGGCAGCCGGGCGGCCGTGCTGCGCCCAGGATTGGAAGGACCGGTTCAAAGAGAACTCCGACAAAATGAAGGGCGGCAGCCTCCTCGAGATCGCCGAGGTTTTCAAAGCGCTGCTCATTATTCAATCCGCGAAGCCGCTCTCATTTCGCGAAAAGAAGATGCTTGAGCGGGCACGGAGCATGCTGATCCTCGAAACATCGGTAGCAAAGGCGGTCAGCGAACCGGACGCGATTGTACTGATCGGCAAGTCGCTCGCAAAATGCGGGCTGGCGATGCCCGCCGCTTTGTAGTTCGCAATCTTTTCAATTCCTGAATAGACGGTCTGCGCAGTCGCT
>DAISJE010000420.1:0-4572 GCA_036821665.1 Bryobacteraceae bacterium
TCGCGCAGCAAAATTGAAGTCTTTTAACGCACCGCGCAAGTTCAACATCGTTGCACGTAATCCGTCACGATACTCAACGACATACGCGACCGGTTTCTTTGCCAATTGCTGTAATTGGCCGCTTCCTAACAGATCCTGGGTGCGGCCGTCTTTGACCGTCAGTCCGAGCGGCGTATCGCTCCGTGAGAGCGCCGCCGTCAAAAGCTCCTTAGACCAACCGGCGCGCCACACCGCCTCGCCTTCCACCCATTGAACCGCGCGGACGCCTGTCTCGCCACCTTTGCGGCGCTCCAGCATACATTGCATGCCCTCTAAAGCGTGGAAATCCATGGCATCGTCATCGCCATTCTCACCGACCATAACAGCCTCTTCGATGTGACATCCGAGCGGCAATTCTATATCCGGTAAGCGCCATGTCACCGGCAGTGACGAACCGCCAAGCATCGGAAATCCAAGGCGCTTCGAATCGCTGACCATCTGCCGGGCCTTTTGAAAGCTGTACGAAAGATGTTTGTCGTTATAGACCGGAACGGCGCGGCCATCCTGTTCGAAGACTTTTACACATTGCTCGAAAAACTCGTACCGCGGATATAGTTTCTGGCCTATTTTATTGACCGGATAATCGCCGTGCTCTGCGATGATCAAAACGGCATCCACGGCGATCTTGTTCCCACCGCAGCGCAGTGTCTCGGCGATTGTCGGATAGACTCGAAATCCAAACTCCTTGGCGCGAGCTTCGCTGAGGTCTCCCTCGGGTTTCTGGTCCACGTAGAGCGACACGATTTTCGCGTCCGGCATGTGCCACGTGCCGTTGTGCGGATAGCCCACCAGAAACCGGTCTCCCATGTGTTGGCCGTGTGAAAGGTAGCGATAGATCGTCGTAATCATGGCGATCCGCTTCGGGCCTTGTTTTCCGAGTAGAGGAAGCGCTGCGGCGGTTCCCAGCAAGGTGCGGCGGCTAAACCGATGATTCAGATCGAAACTCACTTAGGATCTCCAGAACGTCGAATTCGGGCTGGGTTGGTAGCGAATCGCAAGGTGCGGTGTGTTCAACCGCTTCTGCCCGGCATAGAGACTATCAACGCCGGCGTCGGTCAATCCAGTAGTCAGTAAGGTTCGTTCAATCGGGTACGGCGGCTTGCCGGTCAGGAACATTTGTTCCATGCAGTTCACCAGCGGACTGAAAAAATTCGCCAGTGTGGTTCGTCCGTCCGGCATGGGTAGATACATCTGTGTCGAGAACGGTTCACTCGAACCCTCGATGGCCGCGGCGAAGTTGAAATCGCGCACCAGCCCCGACATCAGGATCATCGTTGCTCGCGGCCCGTCGGCATGTTGATAGTGATATGCGACGGGGTCCTTCACCAGACGGCGCATGTCATCCACAGTAGGGAAAATATCGTTGAAGCCGGGGCGAGCCGGCGTTAGCGTATGACTGCGGCAAAGAGCGGCTTCCACCAGGCGTCGCGACCAGACCTCGCTCCGCATTGCATCCCAGAATCTATCGCCTCGATAAGCCTCAAGCCAAGCGACACCAACCTCTCCGCCTTCGCGCCGCTCCAGCATACATTGCAATGTTTCAAGCCCGTGAAAATCGTAACTGTCCACGCCCCCGTAGCAGATCGTCACAGCCTCTTTTACCCTGGCATGCGGCGGCATTTCGACCGATGGAATGCGCCACGTTACCGGAAGGCTGGATCCTGCCATGAAAGGGAAACCCATCGACCGCGACGTATCGTACATCTCCTTCGCCCAATCCCAATTCCACGAGAGATGCTTGTCGCTGAAGACAGGAACAGAGCGTCCGCTATCGCGGAACACCCGAACGGTTTCCTGAAAGAAGCGGTAACGAGGATACTGAACTTGCCCCTTCGGAGTCTTCGGATAATTTCCGTGCTCGCCTACGATCACGACACCATCTACCGCAAGCTTACCCGTACCTTGCGTGAGCGCTTCCGCAATTGTCGGATAGATTTTCATTTGCGGATGGCGGCTGGCTCGTTCGCGGCTCAGATCGTCCGCGGGCGTCTCGTCGACGTATAACGAAACCAGTTCCATTGGCGGATGATGATGGGTTCCATTCCAGCCATATCCGTCCAGAAAGCGATCCACTATATGCTGCGCGTGCGAATATTTCCGGTAAACGGTTACAATGGCGGCCAGTTTCATGGGAGAGATGAATTAGATGTTTGTTGTTCTTCTAGCTGCCCTGATGGGCGGCCCTTCGATCTTCACTTTCGATGCGCACGTTCACATGATCAATCGTCAGTTTTATCATGGCGGCGATATCGGCGACCGCGTGAACAATGGTCAGGTTGACCTCCCGCGCGCCAAAGAGGGCGGCGTGAATGCTATGTTCTTTTCGCTTTTTGTAACGGAAGAATACTATCCACAGCATTACGAAACCAAGCAGGCGCTGCGGCTTGTGGACTTGGCAATGCGGCAGATCCGAAAAAATAACGACACGATTGAGCTCGCACTGAAAGGCTCTGACATCGAGCGAATCGTGAAATCGGGCAAAATCGCCGCGGTTCTCGACATGGAAGGCAGCATCGATCGCGGCGGGGACCTCGGGGTTCTTCGCCAGTTCTACAAGTTGGGGCTTCGCTCCTACCAGTTGTCCGCGCATAATGCCGAGAATGATTATGCCGATTCCTGCTGTTCGCCTCCTCGCTGGCATGGACTGAACGAACGGGGCAGGGCTCTGATTCGAGAGATGAACCGGCTCGGCATGGTGATCAATGTTTCCCATGCATCGGACGAGGCCATTTCACAGGCCATCGACGTTAGCTCCGATCCGGTAATTGCCACTCATCACGGCTTGCGCGAATTCAACGACATTCCGCGTAACATGCCGGATTGGCTGCTGAAGAAATTAGCGGCCAAGGGTGGCTTAATCGGCATTCAGATCGGCAATGAATTTCATAACAGAAAAGTATTCGACTGGCGCACGCAACACGCCGGCAAACCGTTTTGGGACACCGCTCGCGTCAGTTCGTCAAACCTGTCGATCGAAGAAATCGACAAGATCGTCGCACCCCAATTTCCCATGGTGGGCAGCAACGCGCCCGATAGTCTGAAGTTCACCGTCGACGATTGGCTTAAAGTGACGGATCGGGTAATTCAGTTGGTAGGAGACGATCACGTAATCCTTGGGACCGACTTCGACGGCGGCCCGACTCTTCCGCTACCGATGCGAGACATTCGCGACGTCCCGCTCATCATCGCGGCCATGCGTCGCCGCGGCTATTCCGAAGAGCGTATTCGTAAGATCATGGGCGGAAATCTGCTGCGAGTATTTAAGCAGATTACCGACAAATAGCGGACTACCCAAGTTCGTCATAACCACTCCCTTCGGTCATGGCTCAGAAAGCGCTCCCAGTGCTTGCAAAAGCTTACCGAGCCGCGACCATTCGGGAGCGGTCTTCAACACTCAACACGACGAACTTAAATCTATGCGCGCACGATGGAAGTCGATGCTGTCAGGCCGCTGATTACATCGCGCACCTGTACGCGCCACGTGCCCTTGGCATCGTTGATCGCGAAAGGAATCTGGAAAGACGCTTCGCCATTTCGTACCGTCAGATTCGAGCTGTAATGCCGGCTTACGTGCTCGCCGGGATCGAGGACCTCGGCGTGTACAACCGATAGATCCACCGGATCACCGTGTTCGTCGCGCAGACTAATTTTTAGATTCTTGTCGATGCTGAGTTTTGAAATGCGCGATTTGCGTGTGACGATTAGGACCGGCTTGCCAGGTCCGCCTTCCATCTCTGCAGGCGCAATCCCGCCCCGCAGCAGATCGTAGCGAATCCCGTTCGTTTCGGGAAGACGAATCGTTGTCGGCTTCTCCGGGAGAACGCCAAGCAACTCCGAGCTGCCGAAATCGCGAACCGTTACCAGATGCGGACCTCCGAAGGTGCGTTGTACGCTGACGTCTCGTGGTCCGCTTCGCGTGAATCCTTTCGTCTGCTCATTCCACAGCGGCTGCTTGCGCCAATGGCAGCGCCCATCCATGCGACCCGTCTGCTCGTCGCCGTAAACAATCCCGCCGCGGGCCATAAAGCGTTCAATTTCTTTCGCCTCGTTATTGGTTATGGCGATAGAGTACGGCAAGATTAGCACCTTATAGCGATCCAGCATTCCGGATTCGATCTGCGCAGTCGCAAGCAACCGGAATTGGACTCCATTCGTCTCGAGTTCTTTCACCCAAGCCTTGCGGCGTTTCGCTAATTCTGCGAAGTCTGCGGATGTCTTGCCATCGCTTCCTGCGGTTCCAGGGACAATCTTGCCATCAGTGATCCAGGAACCGCGGATGCTGGGCATTGAAAAGTGGATGGCAATGCCGTCTTCGTGGACTTTTGAATTCATGAAGACTCGGGCGATACCGGATTGCAGATGTCCGTACGCCTCCGATAATGCGCGACCTTGAGCGCTCATCGTCAGATCGGGATTGAGCAGCGTATATTGCCAGAAAATGGAAGCTCCACTATGGCCGTAAAATAGCCGCCGCCATTGTTCATGCTGCACCGGATCTCCCACCAGGCCGTAGCCGGTGAATCCGGTTATCGT
>DAISJE010000421.1:0-4556 GCA_036821665.1 Bryobacteraceae bacterium
ATCCACTCCGCCTGAGTCTGATTCAGACCCTGCCGGTAAATATCGCCACCAAATCGGACATCGTGCGTACCACGTACCCACGAGAGGTTGGCCACATATTGATATTGCGGGTCATGCCTGTAATACGGCATGAAGTTCGAGTCGTTGCCCGCAGTGGCAAAATCGTCGCCGCTGTTGAAGTCAAATTCCGGCCATCCACTTTCGAATTTGCGGGTCCCGTTGGTTCCGGGAATACCCAATACGTCTAGACCGATGTTCTTACCCAACCCCTGCTGCTCGGAAATGGTGCCTTGATGAGTAAATCCAAAGTAAGCGTCCAGAACTAAGCTCGGCGTAAACGAGTAAGTTCCTCCAAACGTGGAGCTATAAGTGTTGCCGTGCCCGTTGCCCGGATTGCTGCTGCCGCCGATTGGCGTACCTTGCATCGCGGTGCCAAAAACAGTTGGCGTGAAATCGGTGTAGTGGAGAAAGCTGAACCGCCCGAACACATTCATTCTGTTGCTCACGTTCCAATTCACCTTGGTATCGAGCGTGTTGCGGTCGAAAGCAAAACCACCCGAGGCGAAATAGTTGTTTCTAATGCCCGGCAGATTGGGCTCAGGAAACAAGGAGTTCATCTTCTGTGCGATTTGCGCGCTGGGCGTGGCCAGAAGACTTTTCGGAATGATGTTCCCGGCGAACGGTACGCGTTGAGAGGGATCGGCCAGCTTGGTTCCCGACAAGTCCGTATATGGGTTATAGATCAGGATGCCGCTGCTTAAAAACGATGAAAAATCGCCGGCTTTCATGGCATCTGTCGGTACGGTTATCTTCTTCTCGACATTGCGATGGTCGTAAGTGCCTTCGTAGCTGACGAAATAGAATAGCTTGTCTTTTTTGATAGGACCGCCGATGGTGCCACCAAACTGGTTATAGACTAGCTTTGGTTTATTTACCTCTCCCGCCGGAACCGATTCCGGCCACGCTTTCAGGTGCTGATTACTGTGGTATTCGAAGCCGGATCCATGTATCTGGTTCGTGCCGCTCTTAATCTGGACGCTGATGGCAGCGCCGCCAGCCAATCCCTGCTCTGCATCAAAACTACTTGTTACGACATTTACTTCCTCGATTGACTCGAGCGCCGGGATATAAGAAACAATATGCGGCAACTGTACAGTGGTTGAGCTAACGCCGTCGATGCGCGTATTATTCTGGTCGTCGCTGGTTCCGTTGACATGGAACTCGAGCGATCGCGAAGGATTCGTCGGAACCGAGTGCGAGTTGAATGGCGGCGAGACGCCAGGCAGGGTCCGGTAGAGTTGCTGGTAATTACGCCCAAACGGGACCGGGAGATTTTGCAGTTCGACGGAACCGATTTCAGACCGTGTTTCGGCGCGGTCGGTTTGGAGAATCGGGGTTTCTCCCGTTACGGTTATCGCTTCCTGAATGTTTCCAACTTCGAGCGCAACATCCGCGCGAGTGATGTTGTTAAGCGCAACAGGAAGATTGTGCCGCTCTAGTGTTTTAAAGCCGGAAAAGGACACTTTTAGCGCATACGTGCCGGGCTGAAGGTCAATAAATTGGTAGCCGCCGCCGGAGTCGGTTTTTGTCGTTTTGGCTACTCCGGTGTTCTGGTTCGTAGCGACCACCTCCGCACCGGGTACAGTGGCCCCGTTGGGGTCTGTCACGTTCCCGATTAACGACCCATACAGAACCTGAGCAGAAGTGGGTATCGAGGCGCTTGTCGCAAAGAGTAGCGCAACGGCAAGCCCGAAAACGCGCGAGTGGCGCAGAACATCCCCAATGAGCATAAGCACACCCCCTTGTGTGTGGATAAGGCCGTTTGGCTATTGCTCGTTTAAGCTGAAACCCCACAGCTTAAATTGGGAGGAATCTTATCACAAGATACTAGTGAAGGGAAGTGTTTTAGTAAATGAAATATTTCCCGATGGTCGTGCGTACTCTAGCTAGCTGTTCAATGGCTGGAAAAGCGCCATTGCAGCCCCTTGCGGATCTTTAACGATCGCCATCCGCCCGACGGTTTGAACATCCGACGGCGGGAATAGTACTTGCGCGCTCATAGCAGTTGCCTTCGCGACGCTGTCATCGCAATTCGAGACTTGAAAATAAATGAGCCAATGCGGCGGAAGCTTCGGATCGTAATATGCAGCCGGAGGAATACCACCGATAAATTCGTCTCCATTTTTGATGTGCAGATAGCCGGATGAATCCTTTTCACCTGTCGTCGTTTCCCAGCCGAATACAGCTTTATAAAAATCCGCCGCGCGCGCAGGGGCAGGGGTATTAAGATCGGCCCAGCAGACCGTGCCATCTACTCCCGTCAGTCCCGTGCCGCTGTTTTTATTGGCTTGCCACACCATAAAAACAGCGCCTGTCGGATCCGCCGCTACTGCCATTCGTCCGGCGTCGAAGACATCGAATGGCGGCTTCAGCAATTTGCCTCCAGCGGCCGCAATCTGCGCCGCGGCTTTGTCGGCGCTCTGAACCGCTACGTATAGAGCCCAATGTGGGGGCACGTCGGGAGCCATCTGGCCGCCCACTGCGTATCCGGCTGCCACGACCCGGTCGTCTAGTTTGAACATCGTGTAATTCCCGTCCGGGCCCATCGGGATATCATCGGCCAACCAGCCGAACAAAGATCCGTAAAACTTCTTTGCGGCCTCCTGATCTGTAGTGCCTAATTCAAACCAGCAAAATGAACCAGGTTTGTGACTAATGACAGTGGGCATGGGGCAAGTATATAAAGTTTCGGAAGCCGCCTTTAACAGCTTTACTCATTGAGCTGTTATCTTATAAATTCCTGTATTACGGGCTCACGCTATACTCATAGAGACCCCGATGCGAAGGGGACTGTATAGTCACAACTCTAGGGTCGAATACGATCGACGCGACGAACGGGAACCGCAAGGTTCCCGTTTCGCTTTTCTGAGAATTGCTTAATGAAACTTGCCGACCGTATGAGCCGCATCGAAGTCGAGTCCGCCTTCGATGTTCTGGTGAAGGCGCGAGCACTCGAAAGAGCGGGGCGAAATATCGTTCACCTCGAAATTGGCGAGCCCGACTTCGCGACACCTCCGAACATCGTCGAGGCCGGAAAGCGGGCTCTGGATGAGGGTTGGACCCACTATGGACCGGCGCAAGGTCTCCTGGATCTTCGCGAGGCCATTGCCGGGTATATTTCGCGAACGCGCGGTGTTTCGGTCGGATCGCAACACGTCTCTGTTGTTCCAGGTGGCAAGCCGATCATCTTCTTCCCGATGCTTGCGCTGTTGGAGCCTGGCGACGAAGTGCTCTATCCGGATCCCGGCTTTCCCATCTATCAATCGATGATTCAGTTTCTCGGAGCGCGGCCGGTTCCGATTCCACTCCTCGAAGAAGAGGGGTTCTCTATCGACCTTGGATTTTTGCGGAGCGCGATTACGAATCGCACCAAAATGTTGATCCTCAACTCGCCGCAGAATCCTACCGGCGGTGTTATTCCAGAACACCAGATCCACGAAATTGCAGAGATCGTCCGCGATCGCGATCTGATCGTTCTCTCGGATGAGATCTATTCGCGCATTTACTACACCTCCGAACCGCCGTTCTCTATCGCCAGTCTTCCGGGCATGCTGGAGAAAACCATCATTCTGGATGGCTTTTCGAAGACATACGCAATGACCGGCTGGCGCTTGGGCTATGGAATTATGCCGCAGTGGTTGGTTGATGCAGTCAGTAAGCTCATGGTGAATTCGAATTCCTGCGCTGCGAGTTTTACGCAAAGAGCCGCTATTGAGGCGTTGACCGGCCCGCAGATGGATGTCGACTATATGGTGGAAGAGTTCCGCCGCCGCCGCGATGCCTTCTGCGCGGCACTCAACGAAGTCCCAGGGTTTCGTTGCAAGATTCCGGGCGGTGCTTTTTACGCATTCGCGAACGTAAAGGAGACGGGAAAGTCATCCCGGGAATTGGCCGATTTCCTGCTGAACGAGGCCGGAGTCGCCTGCCTGGACGGTGCTTCATTCGGCCAATACGGGCAGGGTTATCTGCGCTTCAGCTATGCAAATTCCATCGAAAATCTGCTGGAAGCGGCGCGCCGCATAAAAGCTGTTCTATAATTGAGAGTTCCAGGTCTCATGCTCACTCTCCTTCAGAGCATCCTCATTAGCGTGGCCATTAAAGGCCCCGCCTGAGACCTCTTGCATGTAAACGATTTTGAGGCCACCGGCGGGGATACCGACCGGTGGCCATTTTGCTTTGTAGGGGGTTGGGCATGCTCAACCCGATTTTGGAATCACAGAAGGTTAAGGATCAGTCGTTTTTATGAAAGTCTTCACATTCGATACGACCCTGCGGGACGGGACCCAGGGCGAATCCGTTTCATTCTCAGTCGATGACAAGCTGCTGATTGCGGCGAAATTGGATGAGCTTGGTATCGACTACATTGAGGGCGGCTGGCCCGGTTCAAATCCAAAAGATAAAGAATTCTTCGAGCGTGCAAAGGCGCTCAAATTGAATAATGCCCGGCTGACGGCTTTTGGGGCCACGCGATTTGCTAAAAACACGGTGGAGAAGGA
>DAISJE010000422.1:0-4549 GCA_036821665.1 Bryobacteraceae bacterium
GATCATGGCTGTTGCCCTCACTCCCGCAACTGAAGCGTGAAATGGGAACGTTCGTGAGCGACCAAAATGGCTCCGACCACCACATTTTGGCGGTGAATAAAGACACCTGCCAGTTCTGGGAAGTTTACAACAACTATTTCACGCCCCGAACGGCTAACGGAGTGAATTACACCGCCACAAGCGGCTACTCATATAATGGACTTAGTTACAGCCTACCTACCAATGGAACGACAGATGCTGCTGGGTTGCCTCTCGGTCCTCTTACACTTCATCTCGATGAAGTAAAGGCCGGCGCAATTCATCACGCCGTACGTTTTACGCTCGCAGGCGGTTTTATTTATGCAGATAGCAACTTCGTTTACTGGCCTGCTACCCAGCCGCATTACGGGTACTGCTGCAGTGGCAGTCCTCCATATGGCGCACGCTTCCGCTTGAAAGCAAGCTACGACATATCGAAGTTCAGCCCCATGGCGCAAGCGATCCTGACGGGTCTCAAGCAGTACGGCATGATTCTTGCTGATGCGGGGACAGGTCCGACAATTACGATAGATACCGATTTAAGTCGCGATCTATCGGCTTCAGCAGCGATCGGCGAGATCGCCAAGAAACACATCACGCTGGCCAACTTCGAGGCGGTGGACGAATCCAGTTTGATGATCAATTCAAAATCCAGCCAGGTCAATCCAACCAATGCCTTCGTGCAGCCTGCCATGTTTGCGGTGGTGAATGCTACAGACCAGAGCAACTCGAACTATCAGGTGAACTACCCAGTGGCTCTACAAGGTGTAAACATTGGCCTACCGGATTCGATGCTATATGTGGTGCCGGGTACTTATGGCGTTCAACTGAAATGGTGGGTAGTTGGATCCTCAAACCAGAACGTAACGTGGTCTCAGGTGTCGGGCGTTGGTTCGGTAACCCCGGGTGGTGTTTATACTCCGCCGGCTACCGTGACCGGCTCCAGCAGCGCAGTCCTACAAGCGACTAGCGCGGCCGATCCGAACGCGATTGCCTATCAATACATCACGGTCATTCCCACCGGCAATAGTCCTGCACCCGGAACGATTCGCATCAATTCCGGCGGAGGCCAAATGACCGACAAAAGCGGGAATGTGTGGCTTCCCGACCAAGGCTACGAGGCCGGCGATTATACCCAGCTCAGGGGCGATTACCCCAATTGGCCCGCGCAATCAAACCCCGAGATCGGCATTTATCAGAGTGCGGCGAATACGTACGGATCGGATATCGTATACCGGTTTGTTGTGCCAAACGGAAATTACAAGGTCCGGTTCATGCTCGGTCAACTCTATGATGGTGGCTATACGGCATCTGGTTGTACTTTCGCCAAGAAACTTCACTCTCCGATGATGGTGGAGGCACAAGGTGTAATTCAGGCGCATAACTACGATTTCGGCGCCTCAATTAACTACGCATGTGCCAGGCCGGTAGATATCTATATACCGGCGCAGGTCACCGATAATAATCTTGTAGCCGCGCTGC
The DNA here is from genome assembly GCA_036821665.1 of Bryobacteraceae bacterium. Classification (GTDB taxonomy): domain Bacteria; phylum Acidobacteriota; class Terriglobia; order Bryobacterales; family Bryobacteraceae; genus Bog-105. The sequence continues at coordinate 1,501 of DAISJE010000422.1, forward strand.
GAGTGGTTGTGCCGGATGGTCAGCAAGGGACATCAGCGCCGGAGATCAACGGCTTCGAAGTGATTCCTGACTCCACCGCACCATTCCTCGCTATCGATACGCAAGGACAGAGCACGGTGCCGGTCGGTACAACGCTCCAACTCTACGTGCAGAACTGGTATATGAGCAATTCGGTTACGTGGTCTGTTTTAGGTCCTGGCAGCATCAGCTCAAGCGGCCTCTACACGGCACCGACCACTGTTCCTTCGCCTCAAATCGTAACCGTGACGGCAACCAGCACGGCCAATAGTAGCGTTAACGCCACAATAAGTCTGACCGTCTATTAAGACTGGCCCTGTAGCGACCGTCACGGGTCAGAGCGCGCGCCTATTTTTTTCAAACGGCAATCCCATCGAGTAACGGCACATCAGACCTTTCCATTTGTCCTCCGACACGCTGTGGACTCGCCCGAAGCATCCGAGCGCATCCGTGTAGAATATCTGCTCCTAAATAAGCACCATTCTTACCGGAATTGTCCGGCGGCGCGCAACCAATACCATGCGTTAGGGAGCGAATATCGAGCAAACTCGCCTTAGTCCACGCGTTAGCTCAAGGCATTCAGCAAAAAGGCCGATCTGAAAAAAGAAGCGCTGCCCCGGCTTGGCGCCCGAATAGGTCTTATTTTCCGTTATGGTGCGATTACGAGCATACACATGGGCCAACCGTTCTATGGAGATGTGTTGTATTTTCGCAACGCTAGCAATCCCGGCCTGGTCGACGAGTAACACTATACCTGCTGCTCAGGATTTTGGCCAGGTTCAGGCCAATGGAGCCGGTTCCGGCCCTATCTCGCTCACCTACTTGTTCCCGGGCCTTAACGCAATCCCCACCTTTTCGGTCACTTATGGAGTCGATTTTAAATTGAGTACGCCCGCTTGTACCGGAACAACTGATGTCAGTTGTTCCGTACCTGTATCATTTCGGCCTCTTTACCCCGGTAGCAGATTGGACGCAATCGTGATACGAGATTCACGTGGTAACTTGCTCGGTAAAACTCTCTTACGCGGCATTGGGGAAGCGCCGGAAACCGCAATTTACCCCGGCACCATTACGACCTATGCCGGTACGGGATCTTGGAGTTATCTCGGTGACGGGCAGCAAGCGATATCCGCGAGCTTCAGAAACCCGCAGGGCCTTGCGATCGATACTGTCGGTAACATTTACGTCGCAGATTCCTTAAACCACGTCGTTCGGGAGATATCAGCATCGACGGGCATGGTTAATACGATTGCCGGTACACCTTTGACTGCCGGCTACTCGGGCGATGGCGGGCAAGCGACTCAAGCTCAGTTGAACACCCCAACTGCGGTCGTAGTCGATGGAGCAGGCGACCTATATATCGCCGATCAGGGAAATAACAGAATCCGCAAAGTAGACGGCGCCACGGGTGTCATCACTACTGTAGCCGGGGGTGGACAAACTGCCTCAGGAAGCGACGGCCTCGGTGACGGCGGCCGAGCTACCGGCGCAATCCTCAGTGGTCCTGCAGATGCGATCATTGATGGCTCGGGCAATCTTTACATAGCCGACGCTTTTCACGGATTGATTCGGAAGGTAGATGCATCATCGGGAACGATCACTGTAGTGGCGGGCGGGGGCAACGCGAACGGGTCCGATGGTTTCGGAGACGGCGGCCCAGCTACGCAAGCAACTCTCGACAACCCCATGGGGATAGGAATGGATGCCGCAGGAAACTTGTACATTGCAGACACGGGCCATAATATGGTTCGGTTCGTAAGTGCAACCTCAGGCTTGATCGACGTAATTGCTGGAACCGGTCGCTCCGGGTACGGTGGTGATCTGGGTGTGGCGGTTAACGCGCTGCTTTGCAAGCCCTCGGCCGTTCGCGCGGATGCTGCCGCAAATGTTTACATCGCGGACTCCGGCAATAATGTGATCAGGCAAGTGCAAGCGGCTTCCGGTATTATTCAGACCATTGCTGGAACCGGGGCTGCAGCGTATTACGGCGATGGCGACATTGCTACCCGGGCCAATCTGGCAAATCCGGCCGGGTTGGCGCTCGATACTTTCGGGGGCGTCTATATCGCGGATACGACGAATAATGCGGTTCGAAAGGTGACGTTTCAGATACCACAAATGATCTTTGGCGGTACTAAGATCGGACAAGCAAGCTCGAGTCAGTTTTTAATCGTTGAAAATATCGGCAACCGCGTCTTGGATTTCAACGCGATCGGCGTGAGCTCGAACTTTCAACAACAGATATCGAACCCACTTGATTGCACGACGTCTTCCGTTGTGGCGGCTGGTTCGAATTGCCGTATAACGGTCGCGTTCGTTCCTACGGCTTCTGGCTCCTCCTCGGGAAGTGTAACCGTCACAACGAATTCGCTCAACGCTCCCCTTTCTATTGAAATTGCGCAGTTACTAGGCACCGCTATTTCGGGTTCGGTCCCCGCTTCTACCTTGAGCGCCTCCAATCTAGCGTTTGGGAATCAAAACATCGGAAACGGTAATGCAGCGCAGATCGTAACGTTGTCAAACAAGGGAGCCGGCGCGCTCCAACTGGCCGGCATTTGGCTCACCGGTGCTGATATGGGCGATTTCGGAATAGCGACTACGTGCATGAGCGTGATTGAAGCTGGCACGAGTTGCTCGGTATCAATCACATTTGCGCCGACTTCCGCAGGAAGCCGTTCGGCATCTTTAATTGTCGCCGATTGGCTTAACGGCATGCGGACCGTGGCTTTGAGTGGGACCGCTTCCGTTCAGACCCAAGCTCCTCAGCCGCAACGCCGTAAAGCCGATTTTACAGTCTGGCGACCTGCCAACGGGACCTGGTTTGTAAATCCGGTGAGCGGTACTGGGGCGGTTGTCCAGCAGTGGGGGCTTCCGGGCGATATTCCCGTTCCGGGGGACTACGACGGCGACGGCAAAACCGATTTCGCAGTCTGGCGACCTGTCAACGGGACGTGGTTTGTCTTGTTTGACGGCGCCACAAATACGTATCCCCACCCCAATCTTCAACAGCAATGGGGGCTTCCGGGCGATA
>DAISJE010000423.1:0-4532 GCA_036821665.1 Bryobacteraceae bacterium
CGGCTCTAACACCGAGGCACGTTGAACGCGCGAGCGGCAGTCGTGCCTGTCCCAACACAGGCTATAGAGACTTCGGAAACACCACACTATAGTGTTTACGATGAGGAACGCTTGTAAATGGCAGTTGAACCGGTATTCAAAATCGTAAGTTCACCGCCAATCCTGCATCGCGACCCGGTGTGCGGGATGAACGTGAGCGAGGCGGGCGCGGCCGGAAAGCTGGAGCACGAAGGACACGTCTATTATTTTTGCGCTTCATCTTGTCTTCAGAAGTTCAAAGCTGATCCGCGGAAATATCTTGATCCGCAGCCCTCCATCACGGCCAAAACAGCGGCGCATGAAGGTGTCGATTATACGTGCCCTATGCACCCGGAAATCGTGCAGAAGGGTCCGGGAGCATGTCCCATTTGCGGCATGGCTCTGGAGCCGCGCACCTTTGTAGCGGACAACGAGGAAAATCCGGAGCTTCGCGACATGACGCGCCGGTTCTGGATTTGCGTAGCGCTGACGGCTCCTCTTCTGGCGTTGATGATCTTCGCTATGGGCAGGTTTCCATGGGTCGAATTCATCCTTGCCACACCCGTAGTGCTGTGGGGCGGTTGGCCGTTCTTTGAGCGCGGCTGGCGATCCGTCGTCAGCCGTCACTTGAACATGTTCACGCTAATCGGAATGGGCACAGCAGCAGCCTATCTTTACAGCCTTGCCGCCGTTCTGGTTCCCCAGGTCTTCCCCGCGGCATTCCGCGACCCGCACAGCGGCGCGCTGGCCGTCTACTTCGAACCGGCGTCGGTGATCGTAACTTTGGTGCTGCTCGGGCAGGTTCTTGAATTGCGAGCCCGGAGCCGGACGTCGAGCGCGATCCGAGCGCTGCTAGGCCTTACGCCCAAAACCGCGCGCCTGATTCATGCCAATGGCCACGAAGAAGACATCCCGCTTGCAGAAGTGAAACATGGAGATCGCCTGCGCATACGTCCTGGAGAAAGAGTCCCGGTGGATGGCGTTGTGCGTGAGGGCGCGAGCTGGATCGACGAATCGATGGTAACCGGCGAATCCCTACCGGTAGAGAAGGGTCCCGGCGCTCAGGTTACCGGTGGCACCATCAATGGCACCGGCAGCCTGATCATGCAGGCGGAGCGTGTGGGGAACGAGACGGTACTCGCACAGATCGTTCGAATGGTAGGAGAAGCACAACGCTCGCGAGCGCCTATCCAACGTTTGGCCGATACAGTTTCCGGTTGGTTTGTCCCGGCGGTGATTACGGTGGCTGCTCTTGCGGCGATCGGCTGGGCCGTATTCGGACCGGAGCCGCGCGGAGCACACGCTCTTTTGAGCGCTGTAGCCGTATTGATCATCGCTTGCCCTTGCGCGTTAGGGCTCGCGACGCCGATGGCCATTATGGTCGGAACCGGTCGCGGAGCGCAGGCTGGCGTCCTCATCCGGAACGCCGAGGCGCTGGAGATTCTTGAAAAGATTGACACTCTGGTCATCGATAAAACCGGCACGCTGACGGAAGGCAAGCCAAAGCTCGTATCCATTACTGCGCTAAACGGCCACAGTGAAACGGAAATCTTGCGCCTGACTGGCGGCCTCGAACAGGCCAGCGAACATCCTTTGGCGGCCGCGATTGTGGCAAAGGCGAAGGAACGAGGTATTGCCCTTTCTGCAGCCGCCAATTTTCAATCCAGCACGGGAAAGGGTGTGCGTGGAACAATCGATGGCCATGACGTGAGCATCGGCAACGCCGCGATGTTCAATACAAGCGGTGCGGACGCAAAAGAGGCCGATGCTCTACGAAAGCAGGGGCAAACCGTGATATTCGTCGGCATCGACGGCCAGCCGGCGGGGTTTCTCGGTGTAGCCGATCCGGTGAAGCAATCGTCGCCAGAAGCCATTCAGATGCTCCATGCCGAAGGAGTGCGCCTTGTGATGCTCACGGGCGATCATCGCGCGACAGCCGAAGCAGTGGCGCACAAGCTGGGGATCGACGAAATCGAGGCTGATGTACTTCCCGGCCAGAAGGCGGAAGCCGTGAAGCGGCTTCAATCGCAAGGTCATCGTGTTGCGATGGCGGGCGATGGAGTGAACGATGCTCCGGCGCTGGCGCAAGCCGACGTCGGAATTGCAATGGGTACCGGTACGGATGTCGCGATGGAGAGTGCCGGTGTCACGCTGGTGAAAGGCGATCTCCGGGCGCTCGTTCGCGCGCGGCGATTAAGTCGCGCGACGATGCGAAACATTCGCCAGAACTTGTTTCTGGCGTTTATCTATAACGCCCTCGGCGTTCCCATCGCGGCGGGTATTCTCTATCCGTTCCTCGGCATCACCTTGAGCCCGATGATTGCAAGCGCGGCTATGACATTGAGTTCAATTTCGGTGATCGGAAATGCGTTGCGCTTGCGCGATGCGAGATTGTAGAAACGGTTTCTTGCGCCCAACGGCGCTGTGCCTGCTCGCCCGGGCTCCGAATAAATACCCCGCCTACTTTCCCGTTTTATCGTGCTCAGCTAGCCCCCTCCGGCGCACTGCTTGCTGCATGTGTTGAATTAAGTCTGGTTCGAGCCGCAGACAAGTCGTGCATACGAAGCGTAGGTCGTCCCAGACCCAATCTGCTCGCATTAATCCGAAAGAAGAATGCTTCTCGTTGGGAAGCAGCAGATGTGCGATCTCGTGCGCTAGCACCCGTCCAAGCATAATGTGCACTGGGGCGTTGGTCGGCAATAGAGAAATACGACGGTAAAAGACCAGTGCGCTATCTCCCACAGGAGAAAACAGAGCAGCGCCTAAAGCTTTTGCGCTCACAGAGGGAGGTGCCTTGGATGTAAATCGGACTACCAGTTCACCTGATCTCTGACGCCCATAACACAAGGCTGGGGCTGCTACTTCGGATAGGCAATTGGTCCATTTCAATTGAATCCGCGCTTGCCGGAAGATTCGGTTGGCTTCGGCTTCTGCGCCCTCCACGACCCAACGGTCCAGTCCAGGAAATCCATAAACAAAAACGCTGATTTCGGGAGTAGACTGAGGAGCTAAAGACTCAGCAGTTGTTGGAGCAGGCGGGGAAAGCCAAAGCAGGAAGGGAATCGCTAGATGTACATAGCAGCGTCTCATGCACCGCATAGTCGATTGAGAAGCGCATGAAAGTCTTGTGAACGGAATGAAACGTTCTTAAATCAGTCTTAAAAGTTCTGAATCGCTATTTTGGGTGGTTAAAAGGCAATGCCGCAGTATACGTTCGGCGCATTTGAATTGGATTCGGAAGCACGCGTGCTGCGGCGTGGTGGCGAGGCGACAGCAATCGCCGGACGCGCTCTCGACGTTCTGATCTTGCTGGTGCAGAATCGAGGCCGCCTGATCGACAAGGATGAGCTGTTATCTCAGATTTGGGCCGGTAATGCGGTAGAAGAATCGAACTTGGCCCATTGCATCTTCAGCCTGCGCAAAGTGCTGGGCGACAGCCCGAAGGATCATCGCTACATTGCGACCGTTGCGGGGCGCGGCTACCAATTTGTCGCGCCCGTAACAGAGTCCATCGGCAACTCCTCGCCAATAGACAATAAGTGGAGAATAGGCCGCCGGTTCCCTGGATGGACTTTGGCTCTTTCGTTCGGATTGGCGGCCGCATTGTTCCTCACGTTTGTGGTTGTTCGGTGGCGCCCGGAGCACGCCGCTGGCCCCGTGCTGCCCGAACCGCGGCTCTCGCATTTCACAAGCTATCCGGAGGCTGAGACTATGCCGGCCTTTTCGCCGGACGGGAAGCAGATCGCTTACGTGCGCTCTGAACACGAACCGGCTGATTTTATGCAGGGACAAGTAGGCCGGGCCAATATCTACACCAAACTAATTGGGGCCGCAACCGAGCTGCGATTGACGGATGATCCCGGTACCGATTATTACCCCACCTGGTCGCCGGACGGCCAGTACGTTGCATTTTATCGGGACGAACCCGGAGCATCGGGGATCTACATTGTTTCCGCACTGGGCGGCCACGAAAGGCGCATCAGCAATAAAAAGGTCGGCGAAGGCGGCGTCAGATGGCTTCGCGATGGCCGCCATTTGCTAATATCTCAGTTCTTCGAGGTTTCTCAGCGTCCCGCTCCGCTCCTTGAACTTTCTTTAGATAGAAGCGAGCAGCGCCAGATAACATCTCCGCCTCCCAGTGCGCAGGGAGATGCCTGGCCCGCTGTGTCACCGGATGGCCGAACGTTGGCATTTGTTCGCTTCATGAAGTCCGAAAGTATGCGTGTGTGCTTTATGGACCTCGCTTCGCAACGAATGCTCAGTTGCCGGCCTCTGGAAGGCACTTGGCCCGAGGGATTCGCATGGGACCGATCCGGCACTGGAATCATCATCTCCGTAATGCGCGATGGTGGCCATCGCTTGTGGCGTTACAAAAAGGAAATTCCGCCGGTCGCCCTTACCTCCGGCGAGCAGGAGGCTGTCTGGCCGGCTGTTTCGCCCCAAGGAAATCAATTGGCTTACGTGCTCTCCCGGCGCAACATCAACCTTTGGCAATTGGACATCGCTTCATCCCC
>DAISJE010000424.1:0-4527 GCA_036821665.1 Bryobacteraceae bacterium
TTGCGTAAACGGAGTGAGCTCGTGCTCGGGTCGGTCGATACGTCTGTCGTGTGCGCCATCGTGGTTTTCGCCGGGTACGGCGACCTAGACACCGCGACCGTATCCGGTCTGAAGGCCTCCATAGGCGCTTCAGAGATATCCAAGGGCGATCGCATAATCACCGCACACGAGCTGCCCAGCCAAGACCGCAACTTTCAGGAAATCGCTCAAGCAGCGGTCCGGTCAATCTGGCAAGGCGCCATCATGGGCAGCCCTCCTTATGGACCAGGAAGCGTTTCAGTGCACGCGGCCCCAAGTAGCTAGCACTCGCACTCCGACTACCGGCCTGCTTTCGTTTCATCAGTGAATAATATTCAGGGACGATCTACATGGGTATGATTATGGTCAAATGCCCCCAGACCGATCGCGTTATTCCCACCGGCATCATATCCGATCGTGAGACGTTTCTGCGAAGCGTGGTGTTTTTCGGGAATACTCATTGTCCGGTCTGTCGCGCCAATCACAATTGGTTCGCTCGCGAGGCCTGGGTCGAGGAGCCGGTCGATCGACTGTGAAGATGTTCAGTGCCGCGCGGTCATGCTGATCACCGAACATCGTCGGCGCCTACATATGGAGCCGAACTGACGGCAGCATGCGCGCTCTGGCGGATACACTTTTGGAATCGCGTTTCTGAGTTTTATCGCATTCTCTCTTCCTGGCATCCGTGGAAGGGCCCAGCTCGTCCATGCGGATAGGATCGAACCGTGCGGTTATCAATGGAGGCTGTTGCCATGCCACTTCGGCCAGACCCACTTGGAAAAGTTGCAACGGACGAACTCTCGCAGATCCTCTTTGTCATGTTCGATGGCGACAAACGGGTACTCTGCAAGGTCGAGTCGGGGGCATTGACGGATCGCGCCATAGCCGACGGTGCCGATGAGAATGACCTCCACGCAACCTTTCAAAGGCACCGCGACGCCATTGAGGCTATCGCCAGTCAGAACTACGATAAGGGACAAATTTCGCCCACTGTTTCAACCTACCAGCTCACTCCCCTTCCCTAGTCGCGCCCCATCAAGCGGCGAGCCGCCCGGGAAAACAGGCCCCGTAACGTTCCGTCAGTGGCAAGATTCCTGACTTCCGGAGATGAGTTACCTCGGCACGACATTGGGCTGCCCCGCCGGCTCGCAGCGATCATCGTCGAACATATCGCCTGCTACAGGAAAGTCGCATTGGCATTCCGGAGCCTTTACTGAGATTCCTTGGCGATGCAGCCGAACCATGCTGCTTGCATTCGCTAGTACGGCCGTTCGATCTTCATCATGCAGCTTTTCCCCTAGACACAGTTTGAAGGCCGATGAGCCGAAACTCACCAGCCCCTCGCCTACGAGAGCACCACTACGCAATGCCATTAAGCTGAATGAGGATTGACGATGGTGTACCCCTTGAGGGAGCGCGCATGGATTCTCGTTGTGTGCCCACCCGAGTTAGCATCGTACGCCATCCAAAGGTCACCGCCGATGTGCCGCTCCAGCACGAAGACGTGCCCACGTCGCGCGGCAACCATTCCCGGTGCTGGCGAGGAGCGCGGAAAGCGCAGCCAATTGGCCGCGAGGTTCAGTTCCGGCACGATGCGACCAAACACCCGTATGGCCGCACCACACCCACAGAATGAGCGAGGGCATCCAGCAGGGCGACCACCGACGATCTTAGTCCCAGACATATCTGAGCTGGCGACAGACATCCGCAGACTGCGAGCGGTATATCGCTGTAAACGGTGCGCCGGCCCAATAACTCTTTGCGTATGCGCCTCCAAAGATGAAAAATCGCAGGGCATACTCACGTTGCATTCGGGCGGGGAAACGGCGCGCAGAGGGCGCGCTTCCGAAGAAATGGACGTCGCTAACACGAATGCTGACGCGATTACTATTCGGTCGAACATGCAGCACTCCGGGTTTAATAGCCCCGCCCCGCCATAGAGAGCGCGATGCATTTCGTCCAAATTAAGTCTTAAATTTCTAATTAAATAAGACCGTCAGCACTATTAAACATCCTTGCTTCAACTCTACGGGCCTAATCCCGATCTTTTCTCGCGATCGACGCTTGCCGGATCTACGGCTCGTTAACGCGAGTGCGAAAACCTTTGACTGGGATGAAGGGACGACTCGCGATTACCGTTTCGCTCGGTTCGCCGGTTCAAATGAAGGCCACTTCGTCGCGGCACACGCCGCCCTGTCTTCGAAATTGCCAGCCAAGGGGACAAATTCCGCGAACGATGGCTTGAAAACTTTTCCACGTTGACGTCCCAGTGGGAACGTAACGGCCAAAGGATATTTGAAATCCTGTCAGCTCGCCGCCGAGCTGGCGGAGCGGCTCCGGTCTAACCCTCAAAGCCCCCCTGAAGCCGGAGCCGCCTCTCCGCCCCACCGCTGCATGCTGACAGCGCATCCTTCTAACCACCGGCGTCAACGTCAATTCTGCTCGCCCTTTATTTCCAATCGGCAAGACGATTTCTCTGGCTTTTATCTTGGTAAGGCTCCAAATTTAGGTATTTAAAACGCAGTATTTTAGCAAGGGTTTGCGATGGCAAAATCCGGCACCTCCCAAGAGGCATTCCGAGACTTGTCAGCGCCTCGCCCGGTTGAGGCTGATCGCAACCAGAAACAAAGGACATCCACTCCACACCCAAATTTAAGGAGAGATTACGTGCGCGGTCGCCTTATGTCCGTCTACGATCCATTGCGAAAAAGATTGGAGAGCGAGCCGAGACCAGCGGTGATGCTCACATTCTCCGAAGTTGAAGACATTCTTGGGCGGCCGTTACCGGCCTCGGCTTACAGGTTCAACGCCTGGTGGGGAAACGAGAGCGCTAGGGCCGGACATACGCAATCGCAGGCCTGGCTTCTTGCCGGCTTCGAGGCCAGGGTGTCGCTCCAGCGGCGCACCGTGGAGTTTCGCCGATCCTAGCAGCTCTTGCTTGCCCTTCAGCCGCGTCGAGCTACCGAGCGTTGGGTCGCGAGCCAACTTTGCTGCGGAAGGAATCATCACGGCCTGCCATTGGCCCTGAAGTGGCCCACTCGACAGGTTTTTCGCCAGTCAAAACGAGGAAACGCCGCGCCCGCCTTTTTCACTCATTCTCTCGCGCCCCACATCAGCGAGACGTAGAGATGCACCGCGAACAAAAATATAGCCGCGTACCCTGCAAAGAACAGCATTTGGGGCATCGCGCGGAGAATGGATTCTTTGATATTGCTCATACGAGCCTCTCGGGGCTGCTTATTCCCTGCCGTGAGCTTGGAAAGTCATACGCCTTTACTGTCGAAGCTGCTCTTGCAGATCGCTGCGCTCTTTAAGTAGCTCTTGAAGGCGTTCTGCATTGCCAAGTTGTGTTTCCTGCCACTCAATTCGATCTTCCGCGGTCCATAGATAAGACTCGCGATTGAACCGAGCTTTCTCAGATCCATCGATTTGAATGTACATTTCGATTTCACGCTCGACCTTGTCCAGCCGTTCCTGGAGGGCACCCCGTCGGCTCGGTGGGTTGGCCCCACGTCTGACTCTCTTCTCCGAATGACGAGTCAAGGTGCGCGCGTTTTCGAGCTTTGGAGTGAAAAGGAAGGTTTGGGCCTGCTCGAAATCCAGTCCATTGAGTGTGGCAAGATGTGTGCTCGGCAATGAGCGCATCGACATGGGGGTACCTTAATTTAACGAAGCGATATAATTCAAAGCTTAAGCCATTCGAAAATATGTAGAATATACCTTAAGCTATATTCGTCGCGCCGTGGGGACTGATCTTCTCGCTCGGTTACTCGCTCCTTCAACAGCACCACGGCGCGCTAGCGACCGGTTCGTATGCTGCCTCATCCCGGCTGCAGCGGCGCTCCAGAGCTAGATTTGCTCGGACGGATATTGGCCGGAGGCGACATTTCAAAGAAATCTCACGACGAAGCCCACCAGCCCTCCGGAAAGGGCTCCAGTGGATCCGGTCCCATCACCTCACGCACCCGGAGAAACGTCTCCTGCCTCCGGGGGCTAAGCAGGGGACGCCGGAGACGTCTCTTCCGAGATCCTTGCGCCTTTGCCGACACAATTGACACATCTATAATCTAAATAAATTAGCCTGAAAAGATTTAATTTATTTATTTGTTTTAATTAACCAATTTTCCGGACGCCGTCGTTTCGGGTGTGGCAGCCGCGCCGGAAGCGATCGGACTTTCTGTATGCGGCGCTAGCCACCAAGTTCGACCCGCGACAGACTTGCAGCTCGGTTTCTAAGCTCTGGCGATCAAGGACTGCGCGCAAGCGTCGTCCTTGAGCAGTTCTCCACTCACGACACGGCGGAATGTAATAAGGCGCGCTCCATTTGTGCAGTCTGATCAACAGCGTCTCATCGCCTACCTCTTCTTTTTTGTCGCTGCCCGCACCACGCGTCGCGGCCGCCTTGGCGCTGGGTAGAAGTTTGGCCGCTGCAAGAGTCAGTTTGGCAAATCCATCGCCCACATCTCTTTTTGGATCGAGGGAACTGGTTCGTCGCGGCAGTTTTCACCT
>DAISJE010000425.1:0-4525 GCA_036821665.1 Bryobacteraceae bacterium
CATGGGCGGTGTGGCCTTCTTGCCATAGAAATTCGGTTGTGCGCAGGAACATACGGGTCCGCAGCTCCCAGCGCATCACGTTCGCCCATTGATTCAATAAAAGCGGAAGGTCGCGCCAGCTCTGAATCCAGCGCGCGAAGAAGTGGCCGATGATGGTTTCCGAGGTCGGCCGTATTACGTACGGTTCTTCCAGTTCCTTGCCGCCCGCGATGGTGACCACCGCTAATTCCGGAGAAAACCCCTCGACGTGCTCTGCTTCCTTCTTCAAAAAACTTTGGGGGATAAGCAGAGGGAAATACACGTTCTGGTGCCCGGTTGCTTTAAACCGGCTGTCAAATTCACGCTGCAACGCTTCCCAAACCGCGTAGCCGGTCGGCTTGATGACCATGCAGCCCTTTACGATTTCCGCCGGCTCGGCCATGTCGCCTTGCAATACAACGTCCTGGTACCATGCCGCGAAATCTTTGCTTCGCGGCGTTATCTTCGATTCCGCCATTCCTTTTAACTGTAGTGGGTGAGCATAAACTTGAAGCCACGGCGTGAGTTTTCCGGGCCTAAAATAAACCTATGGAGCTGCTAGTCAATGGCGTACATAAACGCCTGGAGGTTGATCCGGAGCGGCCGCTGCTCTGGGTACTCCGTAACGAGCTCGATTTGACGGGCGCTAAGTACGGCTGCGGCGAAGGTGAGTGCGGAGCCTGCACCGTTCTAATCGACGGCGCGGTTCACAGATCCTGCGTTACACCCGTTGGATCGGTTGCCGGAAAGCATATTACGACGATTGAAGGCGTAGCCGACAGCGGCAAGCTGCATCCGCTACAGCAATCGTTCATCGAAGCCGATGCCATGCAATGCGGTTATTGCACGCCGGGAATGATTTTGGCGAGTATCGCGCTGCTTCACAACAAATCCGTCCCTACCGAATCAGAGATCAAGCAGGCGCTCGAAGGCAATATCTGCCGCTGCGGAACGTATAACAGGATCATCGCGGCTGTCCAGAAAGCCGCGCACGCGATGTCGGCCGAAGCAAAGGCGGCGCGCCATGCTTGAGACCGCAACTTTGCCGGCGAACCGGCGCGATTTTTTAAAGTCACTCGGCGGCGGTGTCCTGGTTCTCTTCACTCTCGAAAACTTGGACGCTCAGGAATCCGGTCATGGCGGGCATCATAGCGAGCGTGAGCAGCTTCCGCAAGACGTCGCGGCGTGGCTGCATATTCTGGCAACGGGTGGAATCAAGGTATTTACGGGGAAAGTAGAAGTCGGCCAGAACATCCGGACTTCTTTAACGCAAGCCGTTGCCGATGAATTGCGCTGTTCGCCTCACTCGATAACCCTTGTGATGGGCGACACGGCAGAGACTCCTTGGGATATGGGCACCTTCGGAAGCCGCACCACACCCACCATGGCTCCGATTCTGCGAACGATGGCCGGAACCGCGCGAGAGACATTAGCTGATGCGGCGCTTAAGCAATGGAACGTGGCACGCAATCAGGTTGATGTTGCGGACGGATGCGTCATCAATCGCACCTCAGGAGCGCGCCTTTCATTCGCCAAACTCGCGGCAAATATCGACTGGGTGAAAGTCATAGGCCGTGAAGATTGCGTGACGCCGCCGGACAAATGGACAGTGGGCGGCACTAGTCTGCCCAAAGTTGGGGCAGGCGAGATCGTGACCGGCCAACACAAGTACCCTTCCGACCACAAGCTGGCTGGAATGCTGTATGGCAAAGTTCTGCGTCCGCCGAGCTTCGGGGCCACACTCAAATCCGTGGACACCAGTGCCGCGGCACAAATGAAGGGTGTGATTGTCGCGCACGACGGCGATTTCATCGGAGTGGCTGCGCCGAACGAAGCCATCGCACAGAAGGCGATTGCAGCCATCAAAGCGCAATGGGATCAGAAGCCTCAGATTTCATCGAAAGAGCTGTTTTCTTATATCAAGCAGCAAGGCGGCTCGCCGCCGGCCGTCGTCACTCAAACACCTGGCGCAAAAGCGCTGAATAGCTCTTACACGGTCGCCTATATCGCACACACGCCATTGGAGCCGCGTACCGCTACAGCAGAATGGAACGGAAACAACCTGACTGTCTGGACAGGAACGCAGCGGCCGTTCGGCGTGCGCCAAGATCTCGCGCAGGCATTCGGACTGCCGGAGAACAAAATACGCGTGCTGATGCCCGATATGGGATCGGCTTACGGCGGAAAGCACAGCGGCGAGTATGCGGTAGAAGCGGCGCGCATCGCAAAGGCAGCCGGCAAGCCGGTGAAATTAATCTGGACTCGCGAAGAAGAATTCACTTGGGCCTATTTGCGACCGGCCGGAGTGATCGATGTTGGCAGCGCTATAACGGCGGAAGGCAAGTTAGTTCAATGGGATTTTCATAACTACATGTCCGGGCCGTCCGGTATTGAGAGCCCGTACGAGTGTTCCCAGAAGAACGAGCAGTTTCACGAAGTTAAATCTCCGTTGCGTGAGGGATCGTATCGCGGCTTGGCCGCCACTGCAAATAATTTTGCGCGCGAATCGCATATTGACGAACTGGCTGCCGCCCTTGGCATGGATCCGCTGGCATTTCGTTTAAAAAATCTCAAAAACGAACGTGTGCAGGCTGTATTGCAAGCGGCAGCGGACCGTTTTGAATGGTCCAAGAAAAAATCGACATCCACCACCGGGTATGGCTTGGCCTGCGGCGCGGAAAAGGGTGGATATGTGGCGTGTTGCGTGCAGGTTTCTATTAATGCTGGCCACGTGCATGTGGATCACGTCGTGGAAGCCTGGGATTCCGGTGCGGTTGTGAATCCGGAACATCTCAAAAATCAGGTGGAAGGGGCCATTGTCATGGGCTTGGGCGGCGCGCTGTTCGAAGCAATCGACTTCGCAAACGGGAAGATTCTCAATGATCGCCTCTCGAAATATCGTGTGCCGCGGTTCAGCGATATTCCAAAGATCGAGGCCATCCTGATCGATCGCAAAGACGTGCCTTCGGCCGGCGCAGGAGAGATTCCGATCATCGGAATTGCGCCCGCAATCGCGAACGCCATTTTCAGCGCGACCGGAAAGCGGATTCGCTCCATGCCGATTCTTCCTTCACTTCAGGCGTGACAAGGTCATGAAGGCGGCCGTCCTGCACACGCCGGGCGCGATCTCCTCCCGTCCTTTGCACATTGAAAATGTGTCCGACCCGGAACCGTTGCCTGGGCAAGTTCTTCTACGCGTGCGGGCGTGCGGTATCTGCCGGACGGACCTTCACATCACCGAGGGCGAACTCACTCCGCAGCACGACGCGATTATTCCGGGACATCAGATTGTCGGCGATGTCATACAAGACACCACGGCGCAGCACCAGCCTGGTACACGAGTAGGTGTTTCCTGGATTGGCGGCGTAGACGGGACCTGCCCGTATTGCGAGCGCGGTATGGAAAATCTTTGCGATGCCCCGACTTTCACCGGCTATAGCGTGAACGGTGGCTACGCGCAGGTTGCCACCGCACGAGCGGATTTCGTTTTCCCGCTACCTGATGCACTCGACGATTTGCACGCCGCTCCCCTGCTTTGCGCGGGCATTATCGGCTTTCGAAGTCTTCGCGTCGCGGGAGTCGAAAAGGGCGAGCGTGTGGGACTCTTTGGCTTTGGCGCGTCTGCCCATTTAGCCATTCGCGTCTTGCAGGCTTGGGACTGCGAGGTGTATGTTGCAACACGCGGCGAATCCCATCGGAAACTGGCGCGATCACTGGCAGCGACATGGGTGGGAGCGGAAAGAGATCAACCGCCCGTGAAACTCGATCGTGCGATTACGTTCGCGCCGAGCGGCGATGTCGTGGTTGCGGCGCTCTCGAGCCTTCGAAAAAGCGGCGTGGTTGCGATCAACGCCATACACCTTGATCACATGCCGCAGTTCGATTACGACACGCTGCTTTGGGGTGAGCGACAGATTCGCAGCGTGGCGAACATGACCCGCGCGGACGCGCGCGACTTTCTTCAAATAGCCGGCGAGATCAAGTTGACTCCGGAAGTCACGACTTTTCCGCTCGATCAGGCAAACGAAGCATTGCTAGCTATTAAAAACGATTCCATTAACGGCGCAGCGGTCATCGTTCCGTAGTTTCTGAGCCGTACTCTAAAACATGAACATCGGTTTCATCGGACTCGGCAGGATGGGCGCCGGCATGGCACGCAATTTGATGCGCGCGGGCCATCAATTGACGGTTTTCAACCGCACACGAGAGAAAGCTGAGGCGCTTTCCGGAGAAGGCGCGCAAGTTGCCCGGACACCGGCGGACGCGGCGCGCAATGCGGACGCGGTATTCACTATGCTCTCGGATGACCATGGCGTTTCTGAAGTCGTCAACGGCAAAGATGGCATCGTGTCCGCATTGAAGAACGGTGCTGCGCATATTTCGAGCAGCACGATCAGCACTGCGCTGGCTCGCGAGCTTACGAAAACACATCGCGAGCACAAACAGGTTTATATCGGCGCTCCGGTATTCGGTCGTCCTGAAGCGGCCGAAGCAAAAAAGCTGATTG